>JAODMX010000243.1 GCA_025464735.1 Frondihabitans sp.
TCCTAGGACCACCGCGACAGCCGACGGCGAGGGTTTAGCCGTCCCAGGCCCGGCGCTCGTGCGAAACAGCGCGCCCCACGACGCACCCGCACCACGTCCCACAGGCGTCGGCGACAACCGCCGTTTCGGCCGAGGTGCCAGTGCCGCGGCACTGGGACTCCGGCCGAAATCGCGTGTCCCGCCCGCACGACCGCCCCCGGCGGCAGCGGCAGCGGCACAGCAGCACCAGCACCGCTACCGGAGGTGCCGCCCGATCAGACTGAGGTCGGCGGCGCTCGAGCGGCCGTCCGCCGTATTGGCCTGGTGCCAGTAGGGGTACGGGAGCGACACCGCGCTGGCCGCGTCGAGCCGGGCGATGTCGGCCTCCGTCAGCCGCAGATCCGCAGCCCCGAGGCTGTCGTTCAGTTGCGCCTCGGTGCGAGCCCCGACGATGACGGAGGTCACGCCCGGCTTCGCGAGAGTCCACGCGAGCCCGACCTGGGTGGCCGACACGTCGCGCTCAGCCGCAATGGAGACCAACACCTCGATGGTGTCGTAGAGACGGTCTTCGTCGTAGATGGGCGGCTCGGTCCAGCCCTCGAAGCGTCGCGAGCCCTCCGGCGCATCCTGGCCCCGGCGGTATTTGCCGGTCAGCAGCCCGCCGGCCAACGGGCTCCAGACAAGGATCCCCAAGCCTTGATCGAGCGAGATCGGCACCAGCTCGTTCTCCGCGTCGCGTGACTGCAACGAGTAGTAGATCTGCTGGCTGGCGAAGCTCTCGAGGCTCCGCTTGTCGGAGGCCCACAGCGCCTTCATGAGGTGCCACCCCGAGAAGTTCGAGGCGCCGATGTAGCGCACCTTGCCGGAACGAACGAGATCGTCGAGCGCGGTGAGGGTCTCCTCCAGCGGGGTCGAGCCGTCCCAGCCGTGCAGCTGGTAGAGGTCGATGTAGTCGGTGCCCAGGCGCCGCAGGCTGTCTTCGGCCGCGCGCACGATGTGGTGGCGCGAGAGACCGGCATCGTTCGGCCCGTCGCCCATGCCGCCGCGCACCTTCGTCGCGATGAGCATCTGGTCGCGCTTGGCCCCGAGGGCTTGACCAAGGATCTCTTCTGAAGCGCCTTCCGAGTACACATCGGCCGTGTCGATCAGGTTCACACCCGCCGCCTGAGCGATGTCGATCTGACGCCGCGCGCCATCCACATCGATGTGTCCGATCGGGCTTGCCCAGCCCGTTCCGGCGAAACCCATGGTGCCCAGACTGACTGTGGAGACCCGCAGGCCGGTATTGCCAAGGTATCGATAATCCATGGTCTGAGCCTAAACCAGGCCTCCGTCACGACGAACGCTTCGCCGTGACGACCAGATTCTCCGTCGAGAGCGAGCCGTCGGGGTGTTCGAGGCAGGTGATGAGCAGGAGGCGGTTCGGCGTGGCCGACCAGACGGTCGAATCGGTCGCGATCGTCGACTTGGAAATCAAGTCGGAGCCGGTCACGGTGAACGTGACTCCGGCGATCCGGACGATGGCGCCATCCCGCACCCGCGCGGTCTGCGTCGCCACGTCCGTGAGGTAGTTGCCCGGACCGATGCCCCCGTTGCGGAGCGAGTGCATGACCACGAAGACGGTGCCCCTGCTGCTGTCCGCTACGGGAACGCCCATGTTCCGGATCCAGTAGGCGGACGTGAATCCCGGAGGAGTGATCTGCCCGTCCACGGCGGTGAGCGCGCCGAGCGGAACGTCGAGTTCGACAGACGGCACCTGCAGCCGCGTCCCGATGTCCGCCTGCGCCGACGCGGCGGGGACGGGGGTGACCCCGGGATCGAGCGCCACCGACTGTCCCCGCATGTCGAGGGCCGTGCGATGCCCCGAGTGGCCGACCAGGCTGGCGGTCGGCCCGACGCCGCCGACGACGACGGCAGCCGACGCGATCGCAAGGACCACGAGTCGCACGCGGCTGCCGCGTCGTCGGTCAGGGGTCATGGGGATGGTGTCAGCTCACCGCATCCGCTTCGCCACGCTGACGCCTCCGCAGCAGGGGAAGCCAGATCGCAAGGATCCCAGCGACGCCGAAGGCGAGCAGCGCGGCCCAGAGCCAGAGGAGCGTTGACGGTGCGACGGCAGTTCCACCGGTGTTCACCGCCGCTCCGACGATGCTCGACCCGGGATCGCCAGCCGTGGTGGTCCCGCCGGCGGAACCGCTCCCGCTACCCGAACCCGCGCCGCTGCCAGATCCAGAACCGCTCCCAGATCCGGATCCGGAACCCGTCCCCGGCCCGGTCACGGCCGGCGGTGCCGCGACGGTGAACGTCGTGACGACGGCACGGTGATCGCTGGTCCACGCCTCGGAGGCCGCGTTCGCCGCGGTCGGGAACCCGGCCACGAGCGCGTTCGACCCGAGGACCGTGATCGCCTTGCCGGCGTAGTCGACGTAGTCGATGCGGTCCTGCGGCTCAAGGCCGCCGGTCGTCGCCTTCGTGACCAGCGGTGACCACGTGTTTCCGGTATCCGTGGCAGGATCCGCGTGTGCAGCGCGGAAGCTGTCCGTCAGCCCCGCGGCGGTGAACGCTGCCGGTACCGGCCAGGCGACCGCTCCGACCCCGCAGTGACTTGTGGCGGTCGCAGCCGTCCAGTCCGAACCCGAGGGCGACTCGAGGTCGCCCAGCACAAGGAGCGGAGTAGTCGCGGCGGCGCCGACGTCCGAGGTGAGCTCCGCGGCGATCGTGCGGGCCTGGGCGTATCGAACCGTCGTCTTCTCGACGGCGACCACGGAAGCGGGTGTGGCACCGGGCGTTGCGCAGGCCGCTTCTGGGCCGTAGACCGCGTTGCTCAGGCCGACGCTCCAGACGCGCACCCTGGTGCCGAGAACGTCCGCCGTGACCGCGGTCGCGGGCGCCGCGGCCGTCGCCGTGACGGCGTCCTGCGTCGCCACGGGATAGGCGGAGATGATCGCGACACCGCCGCCACCGTCCCACTCGTACCAGCCCAGCGCCTGCGCGATCGACTTCGCGACTGTGCCACCGTCCTGCTGGACGCCGATGAGGTCGAGGCCGTTCGAGGCGATCACCGCGAGGTCCTTCAGCGTCGAGTCGCTGACGTGCACGCCGGCGTCCCACAGGTTCCACGTCGCCGCGGCGACCTGCGGCCGGGCGGTCGCGCCGATCACTGTCACTTCGACGGTGATCTGCGACGTCGTCGTCCCGTTCGCCGCTTGCACGACGATCGTCGCCGGCGTGGCCGAGGCGATCGCCGGAGCGTTGCCGCTGACGACGCCGTGGCTGTCGACGCCGAGCCAGGAGTCACCCGAGATCTTCGTATAGGACGTCGGAGCGGTGCCGTTCCACAGGCCGGACACGGGCTGCACGACCGCACCGCCGACACGCGTCTGGGGCGCGCGGAAGGTGTCAGTGATGAACCCCTTCGCAACGGTTGTGCCATCGTTCACCACGGTCGTCGCGGGATTGGTCGCCGTGTAGTCGTTGTGGATCTGCGCCGCGGTCACGGGCTGGTCGTAGAAGTCGAAGTCGTCCACATACGCGTCCACGAATCCGTCGACCGTGTCCTGTAGGGAGCCGTCCGAACCGATCCGGAAGGGGAAACCGCTCTTCAGCGTGAACGCGCTCGTGAGCCCGGTGCTCTGCGCCGTCTGCTGCCCGTCGAGGTAGGTGGTCATCGTTCCCGCGGCGCGGTTCGCGACGACCGCGACCTGGTGCCAGGCGGCGGTGACCGGCGAGCTACTCACGCTGGTGAGGTAGTTCTGTGCGGTCGACGTGCCGTTCTGACCGAAGCAGGCCCGCAGGATCCCTGGGCTGCCTGACGTGTTGTACAGGCTCGAGCCCCGGTTGTAGCAGTGCGTGAAGTTCTGGTTCGACACGATCGGTGAGTCCGACGATGCCGACTCCTGCTTGAGCCAGAACACGTAGGAGAAGCTCGACGAGGCGTCGGTGGCTCCGGCGACGTTCGGCAGGCTCACGAAGTTGGTTCCCTGGGCGGATCCCGCCGGCGAGTTCACGTACGCGCTCTTGCCGCTGACACCGGTGCCGTACGACGGCGATCCCGTCCACGATCCGTTCAGATTGCTGCCCGACGAGTCCACGACCGTGGACCCCGTGTCGTCGTCGAAGTTATACGAGACGACCGGCGCCGCAGTGTCACCCGAGGCCCGGTACTGGTCCCAGACGGCGTACAGCGTGACAGTGCCACCCGTTGTCGACAGGTTCGTCACGCTCGCTCCGTCGGTGTACGCCAGTGAGCCGGTGGGGCTGGTCGACCACCCTCCGAACTGATACCCGGAGCGGGTGAAGCCGTTCTTCGTGAGGGCAGCACTCGTACCGAGCGTCATCGGCTCGGAGGCGGTCGTGCCCGTCGTGGCCCCGTTCCCGTTGAACGCGATGGTGTACGTCGAGGTCGACTGCGGCGCGGTGGCGACGTAGTCGGCCGAGATCTGAGCAGCGGTGATCGCGGAATCGTAGAAGTTCACGTCGTCGAACAGGCCATCGACCGCGCCGTCACCGGTGTCGGTGAGGCTGGCTTCGGATCCGAGCGTGAACGCATACGCCTCGAGGGTCGACGACGCGCTGATGCTCGTCGACGACGCGACGGGCGAACCGTCCTCGTACGTGGTGACGGTGTTCGTGTTCCGGTCGACGGTCGCGGCGAGGTAGTGCCAGGCGCCCTGCACCGGCCCGGTCGATGCTGCGAGGTATTCCTTGGTGCCGCCGGAGGTCAGCCCCCAGCACGCCTTGAGAGCGGAGTTGCTCGAGGAGGTGTTGTAGTAGCTGAACCCGGGGTTGTTGCACGAGGCGTCGTTCCCGTCGGCGATCACCGCCGAGTCGCTCGACGTGGAGTTCTGGTAGTACCAGAACTCGAACGAGAAGCTCCCGCTGCCATCCGTCTTGCCGGCCTGGAGGGGCAATTGCACGACGTTCTTGTTGCCGCTCGCGTGCGCGGCCGGGCCCGAGATTCCGTTCGTGTAGGTCGGGGTGACTCCGCCGCCAGCGACGCCATTCACCCAGGTTCCGTTTGCACCGTTCCCTGACGAGTCGGAGACCGTGGTGCCGGTGTCGCTGTCGAACGTGTACGAGACGATCGGCTTCGTGGTGTCCGTCGGAGCGATGGTCGCCGCGGCGGCTGGTTCGCCCGTTTGCACGAGGGCGATCGACCCGGTCGCGAGTGCGGCCACGACGAGCGCCGTGAGCAGGATCCGGATCCTGTGGCTGGATCCCGAATTTCGGAGACCGGACAGGAGCATGGTGGGGAAGGAGGCGCGTGACATCGCGTCAGGCCCCGATCTGAGCGACGCGACCGGCGTAGCGGTGCTCCCACCCGGTGCCGGTGTCCGCGGTGATGACGACGTCGTAGTAGCCCTCGGACGTCGGCCAGGTCACGGTGGAGGTCTTGCCCGGTGCGACCCAGACGGTCTTGGTGCCGCCGTCGTAGTCGTGCGCGGTCAGGATGTAGTGCACCTGCTGAAGACCGTCGTTGTGCAGGACGATCGACACGGTCGGCGTGGCTCCGGCGACGAGGTCGACGTCGATGCGGGGCACACCCGAGTTGTTCTGACCGGCCGGGAGAACGCTGCCGGCGTGTGAACGGACGAACCCGTCCGGGCCGTAGACCGAGAACGCGTAGGCGCCATCGAACTGCGACGCGTCCCAGGCGTAGTCGGCGGAGTGTGCGGCTGACACGGTATGCGGGGTGTTCGTGAACGGCAGGTACTTGTCGGGCAGCACCTGCAGGCTGACCGCCTTGCCGGTCGCACCGCCGACGAGCGTCAGGTGCGAAGTGACGGTACCCGTGTCACGGTCCTCCACGAACGTGCCGTGCGGGTGGAACGAGACGGGGCGGTGCTTCATGGTGACGTCCGAGTCCCACTGGTCGTCGGCTGTCAGCTGCGTCGAGATGGTGCCGCCGGCGCGGGCGATCTGGACGAGCGCCTCCGTGTCAGGAAGGGTCGGGATGTCGACGACCGGGTTCGCGAAGTCCATCGCGCTGGTCAGGTCACCCGAGATGGCGCGCCTCCAGTCGGTGATCGTCGTGCTCTTCGCCGGCGTGCCGATGGCGCCGGTCCAGGTCTCGAGGAACTGGATGATCGAGGTGTGGTCGAAGGTCTCGCTGGCCACGTAGCCGCCGCGAGTCCACGGGGAGACCAGGATCCCGGGCACGCGCGCGCCGTATCCGATCGGTGTGCCGCCCGTGCTCGTGATCGCGTCGCCCGTCGTGTACTCGTTCGTCGTTCCGGCCTCGGCATACGGCGGCAGGACGTGATCGAAGTAGCCGTCGTTCTCGTCGAACGTCATGATGAGCAGGGTGCTCTTCCACAGCTCGTCGTTCGCCTGAAGCGTCGCGATGACCTTGTCGCTGAAGTGGGCTCCGTGCTCCGGGTTGGCTGACGGGTGCTCGCACCAGCCGTAGGGGGCGACGATCCAGGAGACCTGCGGCAGGGGGAACTCGGCATCGGGCGCGCAGGCGCTGATGAAGTCCCCGAGGACGTCCCCGAGGTTCTCGTCGCTGTCATTGTTCGGCGCACCGGTTGCGGCGTAGGGGAACGAGTTCGCGCGCCAGACGAGTCCGGTGCCGGGCGCGGTCTTCGTCGTGTCGGCGAGGTTCGCTGCGTCGGTGGGCGTGCTGCCGGAGGTCGTGAACGTCGCGAATCCGCGAATGGGGCTGTCCGTGTAGTCACCGACCCAGCCGCTGCCGTTGTCGGTGTTGTCCACGAAGATGCGCCACGAGACGCCAGCCTTCTGCAGTGCCTCGGGGTAGGTCTGCCACGCCCGGAGGCCGTCCGATTCGCCACCGTTGTCGGTGACGCCCTCGGAGGTGCCGGTGAAGTGGTAGAGACGGTTCGGCGTCGTCGGCCCCATGACGGAACAGTGCCAGTTGTCGCAGATCGTGTACGCGTTGGCCAGCGACCACTGCCAGGGGATCTCGCCACCGGTGAGGTAGTTCATGGTCGCGGCGCCCTTGCTCACGGCCCAGTTGTTGTAGCGGCCCTGATTCCAGGCGGCGGTGCCGGTCTGGTACGAGTGGTCGAGCCCGGTCGTCGAGCCGGCGACCGTCGTGACGTGGGTCGGGGTCACCGGCGTTGCACCGTTGGGCTGCGAGAAGACGTTCGTTCCGTCCTGGAACTTCACCGCCTGCTTGTCGCTGAAGCCGCGGACGCCGGGCAGCGCGCCGTAGTAGTGGTCAAACGACCGGTTCTCCTGCACGAGGACGACCACGCGCTTGATATCGGTGATGTCGCCCTTGAATCCCGCGGGAAGGGTCGCCGCCTCCGCTCTGGATCCGGCGGCGTCACCGCCGCCGAGGACGGCGCCGACCCCGCCACCGACGACCGCGACACCGCCCATGAGCCCCATCGCCTTGAGCATCCCGCGTCGTGACAGACCTGATCGAAGGATGTCCTCGGGAACCGTCGTCATGCGGTCGTACGGGGCGGGGGTGAATGGTTTCGGCTCGCTGGACATCGGATTCCTTCATCAGGGGGAGGGGCGTCTTGAAGACCACCCGATGAACCGGAACCGGAAGTAAACGCACAGCGTCCAACACCCCCACGCCCCGGTGAAGTGTCACCACCCCTCGCGCATCCTCAACCGTCTTTGTTAGTATGTCCTGACATAATCGAACTAAAGGAGCCCCCAATGCCTCTCGTGCGCATCGACGTCAGCCAGGGTCGTACCGAAGACGAGCTTCGTCAGGTCGCCGACGCGATCCACGAAGCCATCGTCGAGGTCTACGGCATTCCTGTTCGCGACCGCTTCCAGATCGTCAACGAACTCCCGACGGGCCGGATCATCGCGGAGGATGCCGGGCTCGGTTTCGAGAGGACCACCGACGTGGTGATGATCCAGATCTTCACCCAGCGAGGGCGCACCGAAGAAACGAAGGCGACCCTCTACGAGCGCATCGCGACCGGCCTCGCCACGCTCGGCATCGCGGGCGAAAACGTCTTCATCGGCTACGTCGAGAACGGCCCACAGGACTGGTCGTTCGGCTTCGGCGTCGCTCAGTACCTGACCGGCGAGCTCGGCGTCCCCCAGGTGTGACACGACACCGCCCTCGACGACTCCGAAGGGAGCCGCGAGGGCGGTGTCGTCGCGTTCAGTACAGCTAGTTCGCGGTTTTGAGACTCTTGATGTAGATGTTCCCGGTGGTGACGTCTTCCTCGAGCTTCTCGAGGGTGCGACCACGCGTCTCCGGAACGAATCGCCAGACGAAGAGCAGCGCGAGGGCGTTGACCACGGCGAAACCGAAGAACGTGCCCGTGATGCCGAACGCGGAGATGATGGTCGGGAAGTACAGCCCGAGGAACGCGTTGGCGAGCCAGAGGCAGAACACCGAGATGCCGATGCCGAAACCGCGCATCTTCAGGGGGAAGATCTCCGACAGCGTCACCCAGACGGCGACGTTGAGGAAGGTCTGCATCGAGCCCACGAAGAGAATGATCAGGACCAGCAGGATCCAGGGGCGGGCCGGATTGCCGACCGGCAGGGCGAACGAGCCGATGCCGATGAGCAGGTGGAAGATCGTGGTCAGCGAGAACCCGATGATGAAGGTGAGACGCCGGCTGAAGTGGTCCATCATCCGAAGCGCGATGAAAGCACCGATAACCGCGATGATTCCAGGGCCGATGTTGACGATGATCGCGGTACTCGCGGAGAAGCCCGCCTCGGTGAGCACCGACTGGCCGTAGTACATGATCGCGTTGATGCCGGTGAGCTGCTGGGCGACACCGAGCCCGATGCCGATCAGGATGATGCGCACGAGCCACTTGTTGGTCAGGATGCTCTTGATGTCCATCTTGACGCGCTTGGACTCCTCGGCCGCAAGGTCGTCGATCTCCTGCAGTTCGGCGGTGGCACGCTCCTTGGTCCGGAGTGTCGACAGGACCTCCAGCGCCTCCTTGTCGCGGCCCTTGCTGGCGAGCCAGCGCGGCGACTCGGGCATGCGCATCATCCCGATGAAGAGGGCGATCGCGGGAAGCGCCTCGACAGCGAGCATGATGCGCCAGACGCCGTGACCCTCACCCCAGATACTGCTGATGATCGCGTTGACGATGAAGGCGGCGAGCTGACCGAGGACGATCATCATCTCGTTCCGGCCGGCGAGCGACCCGCGGATCTCGAATGGTGCCAGTTCGGCGAGGAACACCGGAACGATGGTCGAAGCGGCACCGACTGCGAGACCGAGGATGATGCGACCGACGAGCATGACGCCGAAGGACGGCGCCACGACACAGGTCATCGCTCCGACGAAAAAGAGCACCGACATCAGGATGATCGACTTGCGTCGACCCCAGCCGTCGGAGAGGCGACCGCCAAGGATCGCGCCCACGGCCGCGCCGAAGAGTAGGCCACTTGTGACACCACCCTCGGTGAGCGTGGTCAGGTGGAGCTCTTTCACCATCGGGCTGAGAGCACCGTTGATGACGCTGGTGTCGTAACCGAAGAGGAGACCGCCGAAGGTGGCGATGAGCGCCACTGTTCCGAGCCTCTTGGTGTGCGGGCCCGGGGTCAGCGGCGGGAGCGAATGCGCGGAGCTGGAACCCGAGGTACCGGCCGGCGTGTTGATCGTCGTCACAGGAACTCCTTTGTTCTGTCGTGGGGGTGAGTCATGGTGATTCCCGGCGTCGTTCACGCCGGGCTGATCGAATTGCTCCGAATGTTAGGACAATTGTACGTGGATGAGAATGGCTGCGTGAAAACGCGACCGAATTACTTTCCGTTTGGTGTTCGGTCCAAGATCAATCGCGGCCGCAAGCGGCGAAATTGGTATCTCATTCAAGACAACTAGCGTGAGGTGGGGCTGGCCTCGAGGAACTGCGCGATGTCCATCTCGCCGATGGTGTACTTGCGCGTGTAGGCGAGCCGGACCCGACTGCCCAGCCAAGAAGTCTTCGCGAACTCCGCGAGCGCACCCGTCGTCGCCATGCTGGTCCGGGCGTGAACGACGATCAACGGAATATCAAGGTAGGAGTGCAGAAGGTCCGCCTGGCGGCTCGTCGCAAAGCCGACCTGCGCGAAGCAGTCGCCGACCACCGCCTCCGAGCCGATCCCTCGACCGGAGAGCTGGCCGTCGGCAGTCGACGCCGTCGCGATCCATTCGTCCGTTCGCCAGGACTCGGTGATGCCGATCGGGATCCGGTCGACCGTGTGAACACTCAGGGCGAACGTCAGAGGCCGGGAGGGAACCTGGCCGTCGAACGTGTGCGCCATGTCAGCCGGCAGTGCGACGCCGACCGCCGTCTCGAGGAGGTGTGTCCGCGCCTCGTGCCCGTCGGCGATGAGGTGCTCACGCCACGGCCGCGCGAGATCGAGATCGCAGACGAGCGGCACGGTCCGGTCGGTGACGTAGGTGCCCGAGCCACGACGGGTCCGGAGGTAACCGTCGTCGATCAGGGCACTGATCGCCCGACGGATCGTGACTCGACTCACGTCGTAGTGGGCCATCAGGAGCACCTCGGTCGGAATCCTCGCACCGGGAACGAACTCGCCGGAGTCGATGCGGTGGCGCAGGTCGCGGTGGACCTGACCCCAGACGGTCAGCGGTGATTCGTGCTCGACGATGAACGAGGACATGCCCCCATTGTGACCGGGAGCGGCGATGGAGGGAAACGGCCGTCAAGTACACGACCCTCCTCCGGCTGGTGCGATCGACACGACTCGCTCACCCGAAGGCCGCACACCCAGCAGATCACGGGTGCGACCCCCGTCGCGCCATAGACCCCGACGGGCCGGGCCCGGGCGGCCACCTGGGGAGAGGTGACCGCCCGGGCTGCCGCGACGGAAATCGTCACCCGTGGATCCGAGAGAAGTCGATGGTCGAGTCGGTCCGGTACGCATACCCCTTGAACTTGCTGCTGAAGACCATCGACGGCTGGATCATGACGAGCGCCGTCTCTGGGGCGTTGTCCGTGACGAGCTTCTCGATCGCGTTCCACTTCTCGCCCGCTTCGGTACTCAGCGGGTCGTCGATGTCACGCGCCTCGTTGACCAGCTTGTAGAACTCCGGATCCTCCCAGCGGGGGACGTTGCCGGAGTTGTTGTTCGGCAGGAACCAGGACGCGGTCGAGTACACCGGCGACTGCGTTTGAGCGCGGGTCCGGTAAATGAGGGCCTGGAAGGTACCGGCCGAGCGTCCGGTTGCGAAGTCGGCCGAGACGTCTTGCTTGATCGTGACGTCGAAGCCCGCTTTGGCGGCGTACGACTTGATCAGCACGGCCGAATCGACGGCGTCGGGCACGGTGTTCGAGACGTCGAGGGTGAACTTGACCGGGCTGGTGATGCCCGCCGAGGCGAGGATCTTCTTCGCCTTGGTCGGGTCGTACGCGTATTTCGGCAGCCCAGCGGTCGTGTAGCCCTTGGTCGCGGGGTTGATGAGCCCGCGAGCGTCGACCGCGCGTCCCGCATAGACCTGCTTGATGATCTGCGCGTAGGGAATCGCCCAGACCAGTGCCTGACGCGTGGCCTTGTTGTTGAACGGAGCCTTGTTGGTCACTGACGCGAGGTCGAGGAACTCGATGGGATGCGCGAAGGTCGGAGTCGTGAACGAGGAGTTGCCCTGGAACGAGGCCTGGTCGGCGGGTCTCAGCTGCTCGGCGAAGTCGACGCTGCCCGACTGCAGGAGCGTGACGCGGGTTCCGGGATCAGTGACCTGCTTGAGGATGACCTTCTTCACCTTCGGCTCACCGAAGACGTAGTTCTTGTTCGCGACGAGGACGAGCTGCTCGTTCGGCGTCATCGACTGGACCGTGTAGGCGCCGTATCCCCAGCCGGTGTGGGTCTTCGACCAGGAGGTCGCCCACGGATCCGACGCGGTCGCGTGCTTCTTGAGCTCGACCTCGTCGTAGATCCGACCGTAGAGGTTGGCCAGCACCCCGAGGAACGTGAAGCCGTCGGAGGGCTTCTTGACCGTAAAGGAGACGTGGTACTCGTCGACCTTCTTCATCTCGGCGATCCCGTCGAAGTACGGGCTGAGGACACCCGGGGTCGGGGACGTGGCCACCGAGTACTTGCGCTCGAACGAGTAGATCACGTCGTCGGCCGTGAACGGGTTGCCGGCCTGGCTCTTGACCCCCTTGCGGAGGTTGAAGGTGTAGGTGAGCTTGTTCGCGCTGACCGTGTAGGGATCCTTGTTGTCGGCGAGGACGCCTTCGAACTTCGAGTAGTCCTGCGTCTGCAAGCCCTTCCCGGCGCTTACGTACGGGTTCCGGATCAGGTTGGCCTGCGTGTTCTCGTTGGTCTCGAAGTTCTCGTTCGTGTAGACGCCGCCGGCGTCCCAGTCGTACGAGGAGGCGATCGCCGAGGTGGCGACGGTCACGGTCGACGGTGTCGAGCCGGTCGTGGTGGCGGTCGACGATCCTCCTCCGGCGCTACAGCCGGACAGGACGACGGCCAGTGCTACCCCCGTGGCGAGGAGAGCGGTGATGGCGCCTTTTTTCATGGTCTTCCTTTGGGGATAATCGGGCGCGGCGGGTCGCCGGCGGGCTGAAAGCCCGACGGACGGTGCCACGAGGGAGAGGGCTGTTCTAGACGGAGGCGAGGCGCCGGATGGCGCGGCTCGCCGTACCTGCCACGATGACGGTGAGGCAGAGGGCAATGGCAGGGAAGATCGCTCCCCACCAGCGGCCGAGCATGAGGTCGGAGAGGCTGGTCGAGATCATGGATCCCCACTCCGGTGTCGGTGGGTGAAGACCAACGCCGAGGAATCCGAGGCTGGCGAGGATGACGATCGAGTTGCCGAAGATGAGTGAGGCATTTACGAGGGCGGGCTGGCACGAGTTGGGGAGGACGTGTCGAAACAGGATGCGCGCATCGCTCTGTCCCGCCATCCGGGCGGCATCGAGGTAGGCGTCGGTTCGCACTTTCAGCACTTCGACCCGCGTGAGGCGGAACTGGTTCTGCAGCAGGACGAAGGTGAGAGCGATACTCAGGCTGACTGCGTTGGCGCCGAAGAGCCCGGCAACCACCACGCCGAAGATGACCGACGGGATCGCTTCCACGAGGTCGACACCGCGAGTGAAGGTCCGAGCCGCCCAGCCGAAGACACTGCGTTCGCTCTCGCGCGTCCCGATGACGATGCCGAGCGCGAGCCCCAGGGCCGTCGCCGCGACGGTAACGAGGAGGGCGATGAGCATGTCGACGCGGAAAGCGGCGATGGTGCGCGAGAAAATGTCGAACCCGACCGAGTCGGTCCCGAACCAGTAGGTGGCGTTCGGCGCGAGGCGCGCATTGCCGCTGACCTGCTGCGGGTTGAACCGCTCGATGAACGGCGACAGAACGGTGACGAGCACCAGGAGGATCGCGGGAAGGAGCGGCAGAATCGCCTTCCAATCGCGGCGGAGCCGTGTGGTGAGACCCCGGAACGAGAGCCGAAGCGTCAGCGTTTGGGATCCTGGATTCGCATGAACGGTCATGAACTGACGGCCTCTCCGGGTCGGCGGCGCGGATCGAGGAGCATGTTGACGATGTCGACCAGCAGGAAGATCACCAGGCAAATGGCGGCGACGACGATGAGGAAGCCCTGCAGGGCGACGAAGTCACTCGTGTCGACGGCATCGACCGCGAACTGCCCGATGCCCCCGAAACTGAAGAGCTGTTCGAGGACGACCACACCACCGATCAGGCCGCCGAAGAGGCCCGCGAACATCACGATCGAGCTCGAGGCCGCCCGTCGGAAGATGCTGAGGTAGACGGCGGCGCGTTTGGCGCCCGACGCGATCCGGAACAGTGTCGCGGCCGAGTTCGCGGCGTCGTCCAGCCCGACCACCAGCTGCCCGAAGATGTACGGCGTGTAGCAGAGCACGATGACAGCGACCGGCAGGATGTAGTGGATGCAGATCTGCTCGAAGGCCGCTCCATTGCCGGTGAGCAGGGCGTCGAGGAGCGGGAACCCCGTGATCGTCGCCTCCTGCACGCCATTGCCGAGCCGGCCGAGCGGCGCCGGAAGCCAGTGCAGGATCACGAAGAAGACGAAGATCCCGACGACGGCGAGCGCGAAGGGCGGAACGGTGCCCGCGGTCTGGCTGTATCCCCGGATCAGCCGCTGGGCGACGCGATTCTCGGTGGTGAGCAGGACGAGCCCCAGCGCGACCGAGAGCAGGGCCGCGCCGACGAGCCCGACGCCGACGAGCTCGAGCGTCGACGGCAGCCGCGACCAAATGTCGGGCAGAACCGCTCGTCCGGAGATGAGGGACGTGCCGAGGTTTCCGTGGAACAGGCGGGTCCAGAAGGTCAACAGCTGATCCCAGAGGGTGCCGCCCAGACCCATGGCCTCGGCGGCCTTGGCATAGTCGGCCTTCGTGTATCCGTTGGCCGCCTCGAGCGTGACTGCGACAGGGTCGCCCGGAACGAGGCGCGCGAGGAAGAACGCGAGTGTCGCGAAGATGAAGATGTGGAGCGGAAGCGCGAGGGTCCGCCGGATCCACCAGCGATTCCTTGAGAAATAGCCGTTCATGAACGGCCTCCAGACTTTCGATAGGCGGCCAGGAGGGAGCGCGTGTAGTCGTCCTTCGCGTGAAGAACGATCGACTCGGTGGTGCCGCGCTCGACAACGTGCCCGTTCCGCATGATGACCAGCTCGTCCGAGATGAACGCTGTGGCCGGGAGCCCGTGCGAGACGAAGGCGAGTCCGATGTCGTGTTCGTGGACGTAGTCCTTGATGAGGTTGAGCACGGCTCCCTGCACCGAGACGTCGAGAGCCGAGACGACCTCGTCGCAAAGCAGGATCCGCGGTCGCACGACGAGTGCGCGGGCGAGTGCGAACCGCTGCCGTTGGCCGCCGGACACCGCGGAGGGCAGCCGCGAATAGAACGCTGGGTCGAGCCGGAGCGCCGACGCGATCTCGTCCAGTCGGTCGGTCGCCGCCTGTCCAGTCACCCCTCGGAGGACGCGGAGCGGTGTGGCCACCGCGTCGCCGAGAGTCCGACGGGGGTCGAATGACGAGGAGGTGTCCTGGGCCACGTACTGGACTGCGCTGCGGAACTCGCGGCGCCCTTCGCTCGACCGGAGGAGGTCCTGGATCGGCGTGCCGTTGAAGGTGACCGAGCCGGTGGTCGGTGTCTCGAGGCCGACCAGGATCCGGGACAGCGTGGACTTTCCGGATCCGGACTCACCGATGATGCCGACGGCGGATTTCGGGTCGAGCGAGAAGTCGAGCGGCTCAACGGCAGTGACGGAACTGCCGCGGCCGACGTAGACGCGCGTGATGTCGTGCGCCACAAGCTGTGCGGGCGTGCCCTGCACGCGAATGCGCGCGGACGGGGTCGGGTCGGTCACGGGGGTGACAGTCATGTCACGCCTCCTGCAGGACAGGATCGAACGCGGCGTCGAGCGTGGGGAGGTGCTCGACGGCGAAGTCGTCCAGCGTAGGGACGCAGCCGACGAGAGCCCGGGTGTACGGCGATCGCGCCTCGATCTCGATGCGGTCCGACGAGCAGTCATCGACGATCTGCCCGTGGTACATCACGATCAGCCGGTCGCTGTAATCGCGGACGAGATCGATGTCGTGGGTGACGATGAGCAGGGCGGTGCCGAGTTTCTCGGTCATCTCGGTGAGGAGATCCATCATCACCCGGCTGACCGAGGCATCGAGTGCCGAGGTCGGTTCGTCGGCGATGAGCAGTTTGGGCTCGCTGCAGAGGGCGAGGGCGACCATGACACGCTGACGCATGCCACCGCTCAGCTCGTACGGCCGGTTGCCCAGCACCCTCTCCGTGTCGGTGAGGCCGACCCGACGGAGCCAGTCGGTTGCCAGCAGTCGCGCGTCCTTCCGCGACACTTTGCGCAGGCCGCGGAAGACGGCGCCGAACTGGCTGCCGATCGTCGCCACCGGGTCGAGGGAGGTCATGGCGTCCTGGAACACCATCGACATGTTGCGCGTGCGATACGGGAGGCCCTTGCCGATCGTTCGATCGAGATCGGCTCCGTCGAAGGTGAGCCTTTCGGCGGTGATAGCCGCCGTCTGCGTGCGGAGCAGGCCGGCGATCGCGGTCGTCAGGGTCGATTTGCCCGACCCGGACTCTCCGACGATACCGACGCGTTCGCCGGGGGCGACGGTGAAGGTCGCGCCCTGCACGGCGTGCTGGGCAGTGTCTCCGGTGCCGTACACGACGCTCATGTTCTGAACATCGAGCAACGGTCCGGCCACGGCCTGAATCGGATTCTCGCTTGTCTCGGTCACAGATCAATTCAAGAGGGCGAATGTTACAGACGTGTCAACAGGTCAAGTCGTTCGTGATAAAACTTTCTCACATTGGATCCGAAAGCAGGCTTGCGGAGGAACCGGCACCCGCGAAAGTGCCAGAAAGTTCGCATCTGCTGACTACTCGGAGGTTTTCGCCGCAGCCCAGCCACTCAGGGCACCCCGGAAAGCACCGGTGAGGCGCCGTGAGATCTGAACAGAGTTCAGACCGACCGTCGTGCGGAGATCGAAGATCTCGCGAGGATCGAAAAGGATGTTCCAGAGGAACGCGGCCTCGTCGTGGATGCCGGGCACGCTCTCCAGACCGAGCAGCTCGGTGATCTCTCGGAGCGGTCGCTCGAGAGCATCGATCTGCCCGACCATGTACTCCTCGCGCTGCGTGTAACGCGACAGGAATCCCTCCGCCGAGCGACGATGGACCAGCGCCGCACCCTTGTCGAGAACGAGCTCGACCCAGAAACCGTTCACGGCTTCCAGGAGGACGAGGCCCGACGACTTCTGCTCGAAGCTGAACTCCGCGAACCGGATCCCGATGTCGCGCCGATAGGCGTGGAGGGCGTCGTCGACGGAGTCGAAGTGCCGGTATGCGGTCGCGACCGACACGTTCGCCTCCTTCGCGATGTCGGCCAGACTGATCGACCCCTCGGAGCGCTCGAAGAGAGCGGCTGCCGCCTGGATCAGGCGTTCGTTGTTCTGCTGTTGGTCGCTTCGCATCGCGTGGCTCCGTGTCGAAAAGGGGTAGCCGGGCTCAAGAGAGTCCGTCGAGGGCGTCCTTGATTCTGCTGATGCCCTCGGTGATGTCTTCGGCACTCGCCGCGTAGGAGAGCCGGATCCGACCCTCACCGGTCGGCCCGTACTCGCTACCGGGTCGGACGGCGACGCCGTGCTCGCGCAGGCGGGCCACCAGATCCACCGATGCCATGTCGAAATCGTACGAGGGGAAGACGTAGAAGGCCCCCTCGGGAGTCGGCGTGGTCAACTGCGGGATCTCGGCGAGACCGCGGAGCATGAGGTCTCGGCGTTCGGCGTACGAGGAGACCATGCCGGCCACGTCCGACTCGACACCGTCCAGGGCGACCAACGCGGCCCGCTGAACGGCGCTGTTGACCGGACCGCTGATCGTGCCGTGGATCCGAGACGCCGCCGCGATCATGTCGGCGGGCCCGGTCAGGTAGCCGAGCCGCCACCCCGTCATGGCGTACTTCTTCGAGAACGTCTGGCAGTAGAGCGACCGCCCGATCAGGCTGTCGACCTCGAGGACAGAGGTGAAAGGAGCGTCGCCGTAGACAAGCTCACTGTAAGCCTCGTCCGACAGCACGATCGTGTCGGTTCCCTCGAGCAGTTCGCCGAGCTTGCGGAGCTCGTCCTCGGTGTGGACGATCCCGGTCGGGTTCCCCGGGTTGCAGAAGACGAACATTCGGGCGCCGACGAGCGCGTCGGCGAGGGCGTCGAAGTCCCAGTGAAGGTCGTCCGCAATCGGCGCGCGCACGATCTCAGCTCCGGCCATGGCGATGAGGTCCGCATAGAGCGAGTAGGTCGGGTCCGGAATCACGACACGGTCCCCCGGGTCGACGAGTCCGAGAATCGCGGTGGCGAGGCCGCCGGTGCCGCCGTGGGTGACCAGGACGTTCTCCACACCGTGCGGGCGACCCGAGATGGTCTCGACCTCGCGCGCGATCCGGCCCCGGAGTTCGGCATCACCGTGGGCGGGAGCGTAGTGCGTGTATCCCGCACCGATGGCGCTGACGAGGGCGTCGTTGACTGTCTCGGGAGTCGTGAAGTCGGGCTCGCCCACGGCGAGCGACACCAGGGAGGGCCCCGTCGGGAGCGCCCCGCGAAGGGAGACGGCCTCGATGCGCTGCACGGCACGGGCGGCTTCGATCCGCGGCTCGGCGGGAGCGGTATCGGCGATGGTGGTCATGGGATTCCTAACGAGGTGCGGCGCCGCTGGTGCGGAGCAGTGGTTCCGGGAGTTCGGGGACGTCTAGGGGAGGGAGAGAAGTGATGGGAACAGAGGACTTCGACGCCAGCGCGGAGAAGAGGGAG
>JAODMX010000313.1 GCA_025464735.1 Frondihabitans sp.
AGTTCGGTCGGAGTGTCCGTGGACTTCTTCGCCAGGTAGGCCGCCGTCCAGGAGAACACCCGATGGATCGTGCCGACAGTGCTCGATGAGTCGAAGACGATGCCGCTGTCGGCCTTCTTCCCCGGCCCGTACAGGTCGGCGAGGCGGGGCACGAGCCCGCTGGCGAAATAGCTCGCGACCGGTTCGGGCACGGTCGGCTCGTCGAGAGCGAGGGCGGACTGGCCGCCCAGCAGAACGAGCGCGATGGCCGCGGCGAGCGCGGCACTGAGCCGTCGAACGCTCAGTCGTCGGATGACCGCAGGTCGCATGTGTCGGGTTCCTTACAGTGCACGGGTGCCCCAAGTGTGGCACCCCGGGCTCGACTAGCGGCGATAGTCGTCAGGCGAGTGGCAACTCCACCCGGAACACTGTGCGCCCCGGCTCACTCGTCACGGACACGGTTCCCCGATGTCCCTCGATCACGGCACTCACGATGGCGAGGCCGAGTCCGGTGCTGCCTGCCGCCCGTGATCGCGAACTGTCGCCACGGGCGAAGCGCTCGAACAGCACCGGCCGCACCGATTCCGGGATGCCCGGGCCGTCATCCTGAATGGTCACGACGGCGTTGTTCCCCTCCACGCCGAGCGCCGCCGTCACGGTCGTGCCTGCGGGCGTGTGAACGCGGGCGTTGGCGAGAAGGTTGGCGAAGACCTGGTGCAGGCGCGCGCGGTCGCCGTCGACGGTGACCGGCTCCTCGGGGAGATCGAGCGACCACACGTGGTCGGGGCCGGCCGCGTGAGCGTCGCTGACGACATCCACCAGCACTGTGGAGAGATCCGTCGGCTGACGTTCCAGGTCGCGGCCCTCGTCGAGCCGCGCGAGCAGCAGCAGGTCTTCGACCAGGGAGGTCATGCGCACGGCCTCGGACTCGACCCGCCCGATGGAGCGGACGACATCCGGTGGCAGCTCATAGTCGCCGCGACGGGTGAGTTCCGCGTAGCCGCGAATGGAGGCGAGCGGGGTGCGCAACTCGTGGCTGGCATCCGCGACGAACTGGCGCACCTTGTTCTCGCTGGCCTGGCGGGAGCTCAGCGCGGATGCCACGTGGCCGAGCATGCGGTTGATGGCGGCGCCCACCTGCCCGACCTCCGTACGCGGGTCGGCATCCGACTCGGGCACCCGTACGCCGAGCGCCACCTCGCCGCGGTCGAGCGGCAGCTCGGAGACGTGCGTCGCCGTCGCGACCACCCGCGAGAGCGGGTTGAGCGCGATGCGCACCACCCAGCGCCCGATCCAGAAGGCGATGACCAGCACGATGATCGTGATGCCGCCGATGATTCCGAGCAGCTGGTAAACGGTGGTGTTCACGTCTGTCAGAGGCAGCCCGTTCGCGACGAGTTCGTTCTCCGGCGTCGGTACGACCACCATGCGATAGTTGCCCAGCGTTCCTCCGAGATTGACGGTGCGAGGCACGCCGTCGGTCGGCAGAGCGAGCACGATGGCGTCCTGCTCCTTGCTCAGGTGATGCAGCGTTCCCTTGGCGTCGTAGTAGCGCGCTGTCGTGACGGCACCGTCGACGATTCGCACGATGATCGTGTCTGGCCCCTGGGCGGGGCCACCCGGGTTCGTGAACGGCTGGGAGTTGCCGTTGTCGCTGAAGTTCGGGTTCTGCTGGGTGAAGTCCTGCGAACGGTTGGAAGCAGCGACCAGCTGATTGTCCAGGCGTCCCATGAGGATGCCCTGCAGTGTGAACGCGCTGACCAGGCCGATCGTCACAGCGCCGACGGCGAGCAGAACGATGATGCTCAGTACGAGCCGTCGCTGCAGCGACCAGGGGGACCGTCGCGGTCGATCGGTCATCCCGCGGCTTTGATCATGTAGCCGTCGCCGCGCCCCGTGTGGATCATCGGCTCGAGGCCGTCGTGGATCTTCTTGCGAAGGTAGGAGATGTAGATCTCGACGATGCTGGAGCGGCCGCCGAAGTCGTAGCTCCACACCCGGTCGAGGATCTGGGCCTTGCTCATCACCCGGCGAGGGTTGCGCATGAGGAAGCGGAGCAGTTCGAACTCGGTGGCGGTGAGCTCGACCAGGCGGCCGTCGCGACGCACCTCGTAGATCTCCTCGTCGAGCACCAGGTCGCCGAAGCGCAGCAGTGGGTCGGCCGAGTCGGCGACGACGACCGTGGACCGACGGATGAGCCCGCGCAGGCGTGCCACCAGTTCCTCCAGGCTGAACGGCTTGGTGACGTAGTCGTCACCGCCGGCGGTGAGACCGGCGATGCGGTCATCCAGGGCGTCTTTGGCGGTGAGGAAGAGAATGGGCGTGTCCTGCCCGTCGTCACGCAGGCGCTTCAGAACCTGAAGCCCGTCGATGTCGGGCAGCATCACGTCGAGCACGACGACGTCGGGCTGGAAGTCGCGGATGATGCCGATCGCGGTGCGCCCCTCGGCGGCCGTGCGCACATCCCATCCCTCGTAGCGCAGCGCCATGCTCAGCAGGTCGCTGAGCGTCGCCTCGTCATCGACGACGACGACGCGAACGGGCGAACCGTCGGCTCGGCGAAGCTTCGGGCCGGCGATGGGGCTGGTGGGGGCATTGGGCTTGTCTGTGCTCACTCCTCTAACTATCTCCCTTTAGCTATGAAAACCCTATGGGCCAGCCAGACGGGTGCTTAGACCTTGGCGCAGAGGCGACGCGACTCTGAAGGAGCTCTCACTGGCTTCGGGTTCACTCCGCAGCCAATTCATATGCAACACATAGGTGACTTCGGCACCGTCTGCGTATGGCAATTCGCAGGCGAACCCTCCTCAACATCATTCTCGGTGTCGTGATCGTCGCCCTCATCGTGGGCGGCGTTCTCTATCTCACCAATCCGTTCAAGGCGTCAGGCGCGTCCAGCGCCACGCAACTGACCTCCACGGTGCAGCAGGGCACGGTGAGCAGCACGATCACCGCGACCGGATCGATCGCACCGGTCAATGAGGTGACGGCGGCCTTCTCGGTTTCCGGCACGATTGCCAGCGTCACCACGTCGCTCGGTGCATCCGTCACGGCCGGCCAGGTGCTCGGCACCCTGAACCCCGCCACGCTGCAGCAGGCGGTCAACACCGCCTCCGCCGGCGTGACCAACGCGAAGGCGTCGCTCTCCAACGCGAACCAGGCATACGCCGACGCGCAGAACTCGCCGGGCGGCAACACCACGTCGGCGAAATCGCAGGTGCTGTCTGCACAGTCGAACGTCACGAACGCGGAGAACACGCTCGCGACCGCCGAAGCGAATCTCGCGGATGCGACCCTCACGTCGCCCATCAACGGCCTGGTCGTCGCGCTCAACGGCGTGGTCGGCGGGTCGGCGTCCGGCGGCGGCTCCTCCTCGGGTTCGGCAAGCTCCGGCACCGGCAGTTCGAGCTCCAGCAGCAGTTCATCCTCCAGCTCTGGTTTCGCGACCATCGCCGACATCTCCGCAGAGACGGTGACAGCGAACATCGCAGAGGCCGACATCTCGAAGGTGAGCGTCGGCCAGGTGGCCAACGTCACGTTCCCGGCAGCGTCGACCCTGAAGGCCACGGCGAAAGTCACCGCGATCGCCCCCACGGGTACGGCAAGCAACTCTGTCGTCACGTACGCGACCACGATCACCCTGGACAGCATCCCGACCGGCCTGCGCCTCGGGCAGACCGCTGACGTCTC
>JAODMX010000315.1 GCA_025464735.1 Frondihabitans sp.
GGCGAGGAGGGCGCGCTCAAGGGGCCGTCGATCATGCCGGGCGGCAGTGCGGAGGCCTGGGAGACCCTGGGCCCGATCCTGCGCTCGATCGCCGCGGTCGCCGAGGGCGAACCCTGCGTCACCCACGTCGGCACCGACGGCGCCGGGCACTTCGTCAAGATGATCCACAACGGCATCGAGTACGCCGACATGCAGCTCATCGCCGAGTCGTACGACCTCCTCCGCCACATCGGCGGCCACGACCCCGACGCGATCGCCGCCGTCTTCGAGGAGTGGAACAAGGGTGAGCTCGAGTCGTACCTGATCGAGATCACCGCCGAGGTGCTCAAGCAGAAAGACGCCAAGACCGGCAAACCGCTGGTCGACATCATCGTTGATGAAGCAGGATCCAAGGGCACCGGCGTCTGGACCGTTCAGAACTCCGTCGGCCTCGGCGTCCCCGTCGGCGGCATCGCCGAGGCGGTCTTCGCTCGCGCCGTCTCGTCGAAGCCCGACCAACGGGCCGCCGTGCGCAAGACCCTGAAGAACCGTCCGACCGTGCAGGATGCGGGCGACGGGTTCGAGGACGACGTCCAGAAGGCGCTCTACGCCTCCAAGATCGTCGCCTACGCGCAGGGCTTCGACGCCATCATCGCCGGCGCCGCAGAGTACAACTGGTCGATCGACAAGGGTGCGGTCGCGAAGATCTGGCGCGGAGGCTGCATCATCCGCGCTCAGTTCCTCAACCGCATCGTCGACGCGTACCAGAACGACTCCACCATCGCGACGCTGCTGGAAGACGAGTACTTCGCCAAGGCCATCGCCGACGGCGAGGACGCCTGGCGTCGGATCGTCGCGAAAGCCGCCCTGTCAGGGATCCCTGTGCCCGGGTTCTCGTCGGCACTCGCCTACTACGACTCCCTCGCCGCAGAGCGTCTCCCCGCCAGCCTCATCCAAGGCCAACGCGACTTCTTCGGAGCGCACACCTACAAGCGGATCGACAGCGACAAGGTCTTCCACACGCTGTGGTCGGACGACCGCTCGGAGATCGAGACGGAGCCGTCGACGCACTAGCGGCAGCCGCGAAAACGGCCGGTGTGCCAGCGCCGTGGCGCTGGTACGCCGGCCGTTTTCGCGTGTCCCGGCGGGTTAGGCCGCGGCCTGCAGCGTCGCCGAGGCGCGGGCGGCGGCCTCCGCGAGCAGACCCTCGTCGGCGCCGGTGAGGTGGCCGTCGTCGACGACCGCCGCGCCGCCCACGTAGAGCCGCGACAGGGGCGGCATCGCGGCCAGGCCGAGGGTGGCCACAGGATCCGCGATACCGGCGAACTCGACACCGTCGATGCGCCAGAGCGCCAGGTCGGCCAGCTTGCCCACCTCGATCGACCCGAGGTCGGAGTCGCGACCGAGCACGCGCGCCCCACCGGCCGTCGCGATCCTGAGCCCGTCTCTCACGGAGAACCCGTCGGCACCCGCGCGGAGTCGATTCATCAGAACGGCCTGCCGAATCTCGGTGCCGAGCTGGCCCGACTCGTTCGACGCCGAACCGTCGACCCCGAGGCCGACCGGAGCTCCCGCCCGCAGCAGCTGAGGGATCGGCGCAATACCCGCGGCAAGACGCGCGTTCGACGACGGACAGTGGGCCGTGCCGGTCCCGGTCGCACCGAAGCGAGCAATCGCGTCGTCGTCGAGGTGCACGCTGTGCGCCATCCAGACGTCGTCGCCAAGCCAGCCGAGGTCGTCGAGGTACTGCGTGGGGGTCGTGCCGAAGCGCTCCTGGCAGAAGGCGTCTTCTTCGACCGTCTCGGATCCGTGGGTGTGCAGCCGCACGCCGAGCTGCCGGGCGAGCACCGCCGACTCGCGGAGCAGGTCGGCGGTCACCGAAAACGGCGAACAGGGCGCGAGAGCGATCTGCACGCGTGCATCGGGCGCAGGATCGTGAAACCGAAGCACGGCCTCAGAGGACGCCTGAAGCGCCGAGTCGGTGGTCTCGACGGCGAAGTCGGGTGGAAGGCCGCCCGCAGACTGCCCGAGGTCCATCGAGCCTCGGGTGCCGTGGAGGCGGACGCCGACGGTCTGGGACGCACGGACGATCCCGCCGAGAATGTCGCCGGAGCCCTGCGGGAAGACGTAGTGGTGGTCGGCCACGGTCGTGCAGCCGGAACGCGCCAGGACTGCCACCGCTGCTGCGGCCCCCGCCTCGACGAGCGGCTCGGTGATGCGGGCCCAGGTCGGGTAGAGCGCCGTCAACCAGTCGAAGAGAATGTTGTCCTGGGCGATCCCCCGCGTCAGCCACTGGTACAGGTGGTGGTGCGTGTTGATGAGGCCGGGGGTGAGGAGGTGTCCTCGCGCGTCGACGATTTCGACCGACGACGGCGCCTCGGATCCCGAGATCGCCTCACCGCGACGCAGCGACTCAGGAACGGGGCCGGCCCCGACCGCGACGATGCGTGAACCATCGACGATCACATGACCGGCGTCGAACTCGGAGCCGGAAGCGTCAACCGTTGCAATGTAGGCGTTTTCGAAGACGAGCCTCGCGGTCACGCCAACCACTCGGCGATCCCGGCGACCGCCGATGCCTTCAGCGCCTCGGAGGCTCCGCTGCACTCGATGGAGCTTCGCGCGCAGGCGGCCAGCTCGTCGTCGCTGAGTCGGAGGACCGAGCGGCAGAGTTCGTACTCGGAGAGGATCCCCGGGCCGAACAGCACCGGGTCGTCGGCGTTGATGGAGCAACGCACTCCGGCGTCGAGCAGCGGCTTGAGGGGGTGCGCGTCCATCTCGGGGATCACGTCGAGGAGCAGGTTCGACGTCGGGCACATGTCGAGGCAGACGCCCTCGGCTGCGAGCCGCTGGACGAGGGCTGCGCTCTGGACGGCCGTCGCCCCGTGCAGGATGCGATCGGCGTTCAAGACGTCGAGCGCCTGTTCGATCTGGTCCGGCCCCGCGAGTTCGCCGGCGTGCGGGGTCGACAGCAGACCGGCGTCCTTCGCAATGCGGAAGGCCTCCTCGAATCGTTCGGCCGGGAAGCCGCGCTCGTCGTTGGCGAGTCCGAGCGAGACGACTCCGCGCCCCGCGTACGCGGCGGCGATCCTCGCATACGCGGTGGCCGTCTCGACGCTCTCGGTGCGATCGACCGTCACCATGTAGCCGACCTCGACGCCCCAGCGTTCGCCGCTCGCGCGCGCCTGCTCGATCATCGCGTCGAGGGCCAGCTCTGTCGAGCCGAAGGTGTCGACGTAGAAGTGCGGGCTCGTGCCGAACTCGGCATACACGACACCCTCGCGCGCACAGTCCTCGATCGATTCGTCGATCAGGCGGAAGAGGTTCTCTTCGACCGAGAGCACCCGGAGCATGCCACGGTAGGTCTGGCTGAACGCACTGAAGTCGTCGAACTCTGCGGGAAGCGACACGTCGACGTCCATCGCCGCGCCCATCTCGGCCAGCGTGGATGGCCGGATCGCGGCCTCGTGGTGGATGTGCAGGTGCCCCTTGGGGAGGGTTTTCAGGTCTCGAACGACGCTGTTGATCATCGGCCGGTGGACTTTCCGGCGTTGGGCCCCCACTGGGCGAGCACGGCCGTCTCGATGAAGGTGGCGATCGTGTAGAAGAGGATCGACGTGACCGTGATCAGCACCACGATCGCCCAGATCTCGCCGTACAGCGACTGCGACTTGGCCGTCGTGATGGCGGCACCGAGGCCCTGGTAGGTGAAGAGCCACTCGTAGAGCATCGCTCCCGTGATCGCTCCGGGGACGGCGATGCGCATCGAGGCGAAGAAGTAGGGCAGCGACGTGGGAATCGCAATCTTCCGCATGATGGTCCAGCGGTTGCCGCCGTAGACCTTGATCAGGTCGACGGACTGCTGGCTGACCGAGCGGAAACCGAGCGTGAGGTTTACCAGCAGCGGGAAGAACACCACGACTCCGCCGATGAATCCCGCCGTGAGGTTTCCGTTGCCGAAGATCAGGTAGATGACCGGCGCCATCGCGAGCAGCGGGACGGTGCGCAGCAGCATCGCGGTCGGCATGAACATGAACTCGATCGGCCGGATGAGCGTGAACAGGACCGCGATGACGATCGACATCCCGACGCCGAAGACGAACCCGACGGCCGCGTGGAAGAGTGTCACACCCAGCAGACCGAACAGCATCTGTCGGTTGGCCGCGGGGTTCGCGTTCAGATCGGATTTCACGAAGAGATAGTTGAAGACGTCGAGGGGTGTCTTCGAGATGAACGTGTTGGCGTGGATCGCGACGAGGGCGATCCACCAGGCGAGCCCGAGGATGATCAACGAGAGCACGATCGTGAACAGGGTCATGCCGATCCGGCGGGCGACGAATGCGGACGTCCCCGAGGCCACGGATACGGTCTGGCGCGACGCCGAACCTCCCGGCCCGGTTGGCGCGATGGTGGCCATCAGAACCCCTGTCCTGCGCGCTGGTCCCCTGCCGACCACGGAGCGACGACGCGCCCGATCCGGCCGAGGACGAAGTAGGCGAGACCGGCGACACCGCCGCTGATCAGCGCGAGCGCCCAGAGCTTGACGGACGACGACGTGGCCTGGGCCGCGAGCAACAGGATCCCGATGCCCGAGTCGACCCCGGTCAGGAAGTACTCCCCGAGCACGGCTCCGAGGAACGCGGCCGGCGCCGCGAGTTTCAGGGCGGCCATGATGCTTGGCAGGGCCGCGATCAAACGAACCTTGACGAGCTGGGTGAACCGCGAGCCACCGTAGGCGCGGATCACGTCGATCTGCGTCTCGCTGGCGGCATTCAACCCGAGGAGCGTGCCGACAGTCGTGGTGAAGACCACGCTGATCGCGGCGAGGAAGATCGACGTCGTCCGGCTGCCGGCCGGAGCGAGCAGAGTGATGATCGGCCCGATCGCGGTCACCGGGATGCAGGAGCAGACGACGGCGAGCTGCGTGGAGAGCGACTCGGCCTTGGGGATCAGGAGGACGATGAAGGCCAGGAAGAAGGCGATCAGGTTGCCCCAGAGAAAACCCCAGGCGGCGGCCCCGGAGGTCACGCCGATCGCGTTCCAGTAGATCGGGTCGGTCAGGTCGTGGACGAGCTGCTCGAACACCGGGATCGGCTGCGGCACGGCTTTGGTCGCGGCAAAGAACGCGACGGCGACGATCTGCCAGGCGATGAGGATCACGACGATCCCGACGACGGCTCCCACCCAGGACGGGATCGCCTTGATCGAGCCGAACATCGACCGCCGCTGGATCGGCCCCGCCGTCTCGATCTCGAGACCGACACTCTCGCCCAGCTCGCGTTCGGCGGCCTGCTGGAGGTCAGTCATCGTTCGCCGTTCCGTGGACGCCGAAGAGGATCTCGGAGATCCGGTCGACGTAAGCGTGGAACTCGGGGCTTCGGGTGAGTTCGGGAAGGCGCGGACGGGGCAGGTCGATCTCGACGACTTCCGCGATGCGGCCGGGTCGCGATGACATGACGGCCACGACGTCGGAGAGGAAGACCGCCTCGCTGATGCCGTGCGTGACCATCAGGGTCGTTGCCGGTTTCTCGCCCCAGATGCGCAATAGCTCGACGTTCATGCGCTGCCGGGTCATGTCGTCGAGGGCACCGAACGGCTCGTCCAGCAGCATGATCGTCGGCTGCACCGCCAGGCATCGCGCGATCGACACCCGCTGCCGCATCCCGCCGGAGAGCTGGGCCGGCTTGGCGTTCTCGAAACCGGTGAGGCCCACCAGTTCGATCAGATCCTCGACGAGACCCGGTGGCGGTGTAATGCCCGCGACCTCGAGGGGCAGTCGGATGTTCTTCGCGACGCTCCGCCAGGGCAGCAGCGCGCTGTCCTGGAAAGCGATGCCGGTCTCGTGCCCCCGCTGGATCTCGGCCGCCGTCTTGCCATTGACCACCACGGATCCGGTGGTCGGCGTCTCGAGACCGGCCAGGATGCGGAGAATCGTGGATTTTCCGCATCCTGACGGGCCGAGCAGCGTGAGGAAGCTGTCTTTCTTCGTGCCCAGGTTGATCTCCGACAGCGCTTGAACGGAGGTGCGTCCCAGTTGGAACGTCTTCGTCAGCCCCTGGATGTTGATGCCTGTCGCCAGGTCAGGGCTCTGGGCCGGGGTGCTGGTCGCTGCAGTGAGCGTCGTGCTGGACATGGACTACCTCAAGCCGTGGGAATGGTGAACTTCTGGATGAGGTCGGGGTTCTCCTTGTAGACCTCTTTGATCAGGCTCATGTCGAAGAGCTTCTCAGCGGTGATCTTCGTGCCCATCGTCGCAAGCGACTTGATGTTTTCTGCGATGAGAGCGTCTGTCATCGTGAAGAGACCGTTCGTGTTCACATCATCGGTCAGGATCAGAGCATTCTGCGCGGTGGCTTCTGACGTCTGCTCCTTCACGTTCAGGTCCTGGTCCTTGCCGTACTTCTGCACAGCGTACGTCGCGGACTGCGCCGGGCTCTTGACGGCGTCCGACCAGCCCTGGATCTCGGCCTTCAGGAACGCTTTCAGGGTGTCGCGCTTGTTGTCGATGGAGTCCTGCGTGACCGTGAACGTCTCGGCGACGAAGGGCAGCCCGTTGTCGGCGAAAGGCAGCACGACGGGCGAGTAGCCATCCTGCTTGGCGAGGATCGGCTCGTTCGTCGTGTACGACATGTGGGCGTCGTACTTGCCGGCCTCGAGCGGCGCGATGCTGTACTGGGTCGCCACGAGGGTGACGTCGTTGGTCAGGTTGTTCGCCTTGAGGAAGCCCTTGAGGATCGTCTCGTTGCCACCGGACTGGACGCCGATGGTCTTGCCCTTGAGATCGGCGACCGTCTTGATCGGAGTCTTCTCCTCGAGGGAGAGCAGGCAGAACGGGTTCTTCTGATACGTGGTCGCGATGACCTTGAGAGCTGCGCCCTGGATGATCGACGGAGCGGTGATGGACGGAGACGAGAGGCCGACCAGCGCCTGACCGGACAGAACGGCCTCTTCCGCGGTGGTCTGACCGCCGCCGGCGTTCAGGGTGACGGCCTTGAAGCCAGCCTTCGTGTAGTAGCCCTTCTCGGTGGCGAAGTACTCTCCGGCGAACTCGATGTTCTTGATCCAGGAGAGCTGGATGGCAACGGTGCCGAGGCTGCCGGCGGCGATGGCCTTCGAGGTCGTCGAGCCACTGCCCGGGCTGGAACTGCTGCAGGCCGCGAGCAGCGCTGTGGTGCCTCCCACGAGAGCGACGCTCCCGCCGAGGCGGAGGAACGCGCGCCGATCGAGTTTTTCCGTCAAAACGGGCGGGGCCGAGAAAGCACTCATGGACACTCCTGTAGGTAGTGGGAATCGAGGTACGGGTTGCGGCAAGCGGGTTGCTGTGAGCGGGCGGCGGTGAACGAAGACGTTTCGCCAGACCTTCGTGTTCAGGTGACCCTCGAAAAGCTAGACCGGGATTGTTACCCGGGTATTTCGGGGGTGTTGCCTTCACCGCACGATCGGCGAGTCGTTACGGTCGACACCATGACCACTTCTGAGACGACCGATGTCGCCGACCGCCGCGAGCGGCTCCTCGACGACGTCGTGGACTACGTGCTCGACCACGGCGTCTCGGGGCTGACCCTCCGAGCTTTGGCCGGGGCGGTCGGGTCGAACAACCGCATGCTTCTCTACTACTTCGGCAGTCGCGACGACCTGATCGTGGCCGCGCTCCACGGCGCGGAAGCCAGGTTTCCCGGGATGCACGCGATCATGACGGGCATCGACGCCCACGACCTCGCGCTGCCTGAGCGGTTGGAGCGGGCGTGGCGCACCATTTCGGATCCTGAGAATCTGCCCTTCCACCGGTTGTTCTTCGAGATCTTCGGGCTGGCATCGTTCGAGCGGGAGAAATTCGCCGGCCTGCTCGATCTCATCGGCACCGAGTGGGTCGACCACGTCGCTCGGGCATTCGCCGACGACGGTGTCAACGAGGCGACCTCGCTTGCGCTCGCCCACGAGACGGTGGCGTTGTGGCGCGGATTCCAGGCGACACTCCTCAGCACGGGAGACGCCGCCACGGTCGAGCGCGCCGCCTCAGCCGCCCTCGACTCGATCGTCGCCCGCGCTCAAGCGGCCTCAGATTAACGTTCTGTTTCGTCTCTGGACGAGAGTTGAACCATTTGGTTCACTGACATCATGAAACAGATCCACCTCGGTGTCTTCGAAGTCGCCGGCCCTCAGGTCGGCGGCACCCTCAGCTGGTCACTGCCCGACAGCGACACGGTCAACTACCACGACCTCGATCTCTGGATCGGCATGGCGAAGGTCCTCGACCAAGCGGGCTTCGACTTCCTGTTCTTCGCCGACGGCTTCGGCTACCCGGCCATCGACGGCGATCTGCCTGAGACCTCGGCGCGCAGCGGAATCAACTTTCCCGGCATGGATCCGTCCCTCCTGATCCCGACATTGGCTCGCGAGACCGAGCGGCTCGGCTTCGTCGTGACCTCGTCGACCGGGCTCGATCACCCGGTGCAGACCGCCAGACGCTTCGCCACTCTCGATCACCTCACCGGAGGGCGCGTCGGTTGGAACATCGTCACCGGCGCCTCTCAGAACACCGTGGCCGAGCTCTTCGGCCACGACACCATGAAGGGCCACGACGACCGCTACGACCAGGCCGACGAATACGTCGACCTCGCTCTCACCCTGTGGCAGGGCTCGTGGGAAGACGACGGATTCGTCGGCGACAAGGCCACGGGTGTTCTCGCCGACCGAGCGAAGATCCACCGCATCGACTACGACGGAACACACTTCCGCTCCTCCGGTTACTTCACCGTCGCACCGTCGCCGCAACGCACGCCGGTGCTCTTCCAAGCCGGAACGTCGGCGCGAGGTCGCGCGTACGCCGCCCGCAACGCCGAGGCGGTTTTCGTGCAGGGCACGACCGTGCCGCAGACCACCTCGAACGTCGCCGACATTCGCGCGAAAGCGGCGGCCCACGGGCGCGACCCGTCGAGCATCAAGATCCTTGTCGGGCTCACCGTCACCGTCGCACCGACGACGGCCGAGGCGGTTGCCCTCCGAAAGGAGTTCGACGACCTTCAGACCGACGACGTGGTGACCGTGCTCTACGCCGGCAACACCGGAATCGACCTGCTCTCACTCGACCCCGACCGCGACCTGACTCAGCTCCGCGACGACGGCGGCCCGGTCGGGCAGATGGGGCAGAGCAACATCGATCGGTTCCTGCCGCAGGATGGCAGCAAGGCTCCGACCGTGCGCGAGATCCTCGACGATCTCAAGGGCAAGGGCACGCGAGGGCTGCAGCTCGTCGGCAACCCCATCGAGGTCGCCGACGCTCTGGAGGCTCTCGTCGACGAGACCGACCTCGACGGCTTCTTGATCGAGCCGATTTTCGGCACTCGCGACCTGACCGATTTCGCGACGCTCGTCGTCCCGGAGCTTCGGCGGCGCGGACGAATGCCGGCCGCACCGGGGACGGGAACGCTTCGCGAGCAGATGCTCGGCGCGGGGGCGCACCTCGCGAGCGACCATCCGGGAGCGCGGTTCAGCGTGACGCCGACGGCTGTCGCTGCGGCTGTTCAGGCCTGACGGGCCCACTCATCGACGAGGGGGTACAGCTCTTCGAAGGTGCCAGCTCGGTAGGTGGGGCGTGCATCGGCGTCGGGGAAGCGCTCGATGAGTGCCGTGACCGAACCCTGGGCCGCCGCCGGCTCGAGGTCGTTACGCCAGATGTCGCCGACGCTGAAGAGACGCTCCGGGTGGTCGGCCAAGCTGTGCTCGGTGCGGAGTCGCTCGAGCACAGCCGCCATGCCCGAGGGCTTGTGCGCGTCCGTGACGATCTCGTCGAAAGAGCCGTCGAGCCCGAGGCGCGCGAGCTGCGACCCGAGACCCGTGACGGAGGCGTTGGTGACGAGCACGACACCGACCTCGTCGGGCAACCCGTCGAGGAGCGCGCGGAGGCCGGTCGGTGCCCAGGTGCGAAGGCCACCGTCCGCCAGTTCGGCACGACTGGCTTCGTAGGCGCCCGCGAGATCGTCGGAGAGGATGCCGCGCGATCGCGCCAGAGCCGCGGCCGCCGCGTAGCCGTCGGCGCTGCCCACGACTCGCTCGAGTTCGGCCGCGAGGTCGGCTGGCACGTCGTCGGCGCGCTCGACGCTCGTCGGCCCCTCCAAGAACCGCGCCACCGTGTCGAAGACGATCGTGCCAGCGTGCGCAGGATCCGACAGCGCCAGCGCCTCGTCCAGGTGGCGGGCGTAGCTGAGGACGGGGCCGTCGCCGAGGCAGACGGTGCCGTCGAAGTCGAGTATGAGCAGTCGAGATGCCATCCCACAATCCTCCCCTACGCGCACGCGCCTGGTGTTCGCCGGCGGGAGAGCTCGAGCAGCGACCCGCTACGCGGCGCCGTCGAACATCGACGTGACCGAACC
>JAODMX010000334.1 GCA_025464735.1 Frondihabitans sp.
GTCGCGGAAGATCGCGCCGATCACATCGACCTCAACTTCGGCTGCCCGGTGCCGAAGGTCACGCGCAAGGGCGGGGGAGCGGCGCTGCCGTGGAAGCTCGGTCTCTTCCGAGAGATCGTTGAGCGGGGTGTGCGCGCTGCAGGCGACGTGCCTCTCACTGTGAAGATGCGCAAGGGCATCGACAGCGATCACCTCACGTACCTCGAGGCAGGCAAGGCAGCGGAGGGTGCGGGAGTAGCCTCCATCGCGCTCCACGCGCGAACGGCCTCCGAGTTCTACTCGGGCCACGCCGATTGGTCCGCCATCGAAAAGCTCAAGAACAGCATCACCGGCGTGCCGGTCCTCGGCAACGGCGACATCTGGTCGGCTGCCGACGCCGTGCGCATGGTCGACGAGACGGGTTGCGACGGTGTCGTCGTCGGTCGAGGCTGTCTCGGGCGTCCGTGGCTGTTCGGCGACCTCTCGGCCGCCTTCCGCGGCGAGCAGGTGAAGGCCGAACCGACCCTGGGTGAGGTCGCGCGCGCCTTCCGTCGCCACGCTGAACTCCTCGTCGAGTTCTTCGGCGACGAAGACCGGGCCTGCCGAGACATCCGCAAGCACGTCGCCTGGTACTTCAAGGGCTACCCCGTTGGCGGCGACCTGCGTGCAAGCCTGGCGACGGTTCAGAGTCTCGGCGAGATGGACGATCTTCTCGCGACGCTCGACTGGTCGCTCGACTACCCGGGCGACGCGGCCGAAGGCCCTCGCGGGCGTGCCGGATCGCCGAAGAAGCCCGCCCTTCCCGACCGTTGGCTCGAGAGTCGTGAGCTCGACGAGGCATTCCGCGGCGAACTCGCCGCCGCCGAGCTTCACCACAGCGGTGGCTGAGGCCCCGGTGCAACAACGCACTCATCACAACGCGCCGTGTTCGACGATTCCGCCCGAAGGGTTCGAGTGAGTTCCCAGTCCCTCCCCGAGAAGTCCAGCGTGGCCGGGCGCGGCTCCCATAGCCTCACGCGTGATGCGGAGGAACTCGGCTACGGCGAAGGTGACACCGAGCGCTGGCTTCCCGAGCAGCACTCGAATCGCCGAAGCGACTTCGCTCGCGACCGTGCCCGACTCCTGCACTCCAGCGCGCTCCGGCGGCTCGCCGCCAAAACTCAGGTTCTCAGCCCCACGGCAGGGCTCGACTTCGCTCGCAACCGGCTGACGCACTCACTGGAGGTGGCACAGGTCGGCCGCGAACTCGCCACCAGTCTCGGGCTTGATCCCGACGTCGTCGACACGGCATGTCTGGCGCATGATCTTGGTCACCCGCCCTTCGGCCACAACGGCGAGAAGGCTCTCAACGACTGGTCACTCGACATCGGCGGCTTCGAAGGCAACGCTCAGACGTTGCGTCTGCTCACGCGGATCGAGCCCAAGGTCATCGGCGATGATGGTTCGAGCTACGGCCTCAATCTCACCAGGGCGAGCCTCGACGCCAGTTGCAAGTACCCGTGGCCGGCGGCTCAGGGTATCGCCGACCCGAGCGGTCGCACCAAGTTCGGCTTCTATGATGACGACACCCCGGCGTTCGCGTGGCTTCGACTCGGTGCACCGCGGCGGCAGCGCTGCATCGAGGCCCAGGTGATGGACCTCAGCGACGACATCGCCTATTCGGTCCACGATTTCGAAGACGCCGTCGTCAACGGCTATATCGATGTCGCCTCGCTTCGCACGGCGTACGGCCACGACGCACTCATTGATGCCATGCACGCCTGGGTCGGCGGCGAGTTGAGCCGCGACGAACTCACGGATGCCTTCGCGCGTCTACGCGGCCTCGACGTCTGGCTCGACTCCTACGACGGCGGCCGGGTCGACCAGGCCAGGCTCAAGAACCTCACCAGCCAACTGATCGGCCGCTTCGCCGGGTCCGCGACCGAGGCGACACGAGAGTCCTACCCGCAGGCGAGCCTCATCCGGTTCTCGGCAAGCGTCGTGATCCCGCCCGAGATCATCGGCGAGATTGCGGCCCTCAAGGGGATCGTCGCCGCCTTCGTGATGAACCGCAACACGAGGCAACCGATCTACACGCAGCAGCGAGAGGTCCTGACCACCCTCGCCGACGTCCTCTGGGTAACAGGGCCGAGCGAACTCGACCCGGGCTTCGCGGCCGACTGGTCGGCGTCGTCAACCGACGAAGCTCGTCGCCGCGTGATCGTCGACCAGGTCGCCTCGCTCACCGATCAGAGCGCGATGGCGTGGCACGACCGACTCGTGCGGGTATGAACGTGTCCCCGCAGTGTCGGTGGTCCGACCGTAAGATCGTTCCGTGGCAGGTTTGATCAAACGGGCGGACATCGACGAGGTCCGCTCGCGGGTCAACATCGCCGATGTCGTGTCCGACTACGTCACGCTCAAGGGGGCCGGTGTCGGTTCGCTGAAGGGGCTCTGTCCCTTCCACGATGAGCGCAGCCCGAGCTTCCACGTCCGTCCTCAGGTGGGCAGGTACCACTGTTTCGGCTGCGGCGAAGACGGAGATGTCTTCAGCTTCATCCAGAAGACCGATCACACGACGTTCCAAGAGGCCGTCGAACGGATGGCCGCGCGAATCAACTTCACCCTGCACTACGAAGACGGAGCGCAGGCCAGCGACCATGGCAACCGGGCCCGGCTCCTGGCGGCCAACGAGGCGGCGGGCGAGTTCTACGTCGAGCAGCTGACGACCAGCGAAGCGGATCCTGGCCGGCGGTTCCTGGGGGAGCGAGGCTTCGACCCTGCCGCGGCTCAGCGCTTCGGCGTCGGCTTCGCGCCCAAGTCGTTCGACGCGATCCGCTCCCACCTGAAGGGGCGCGGTTTCACCGAGGAGGAGCTCGTCACGGCCGGCCTGCTCAGTCAGGGCGACCGCAATGCGTACGACCGGTTCCGGGGCCGCCTCATCTGGCCGATCCGCGACGTGACGGGTGCGACGATCGGGTTCGGAGCCCGCAAACTTCTCGACGACGACAACGGTCCGAAGTACCTCAACACGCCCGAAACGCCCGTCTATCACAAGTCACAGGTGCTCTACGGGCTCGATCTGGCGCGACGCGACATCTCCCGGGCGAAGCGAGTCGTCATCGTCGAGGGCTATACCGACGTCATGGCCTGCCACCTCGCGGGCGTCACGACTGCCGTGGCCACCTGCGGCACGTCGTTCGGTGTCGACCACATCAAGGTGCTCCGGCCGATGCTGGGCGACGTGCGGGGGGCCGATACGTCGAGCCTCGGCGAGGTGGTGTTCACCTTCGACCCCGACGAGGCCGGTCAGCGAGCCGCAAGTCGCGCTTTCGCCGAAGAGCAGCGGTTCGCCGCACAGACCTTCGTGGCCGTCGCGCCGGACGGGCTCGACCCGTGTGACCTTCGGCTGAATCGAGGCGACGATGCTGTTCGACGTCTCATTCAT
>JAODMX010000377.1 GCA_025464735.1 Frondihabitans sp.
ATGGGATCAGAGTAGTCTCCCGGCCGTCACACGCCGCTGGTGCATGTTCCGGTGCGGCTCGGAGTAAAATCGCTTGATTGCATCGTGCGGGGCACGGATCGGCCACCCGGGCCGCAGCAGGAACGGAGTCTGAATGGGCACGGAGATCGTCGGCGCGGCAGAGAGTCCTCTCCTGAACCCTCGTGCGTCCTCTGGCGGTCTCGGTCGAGACGACATCGTCGTCCGGAAGGGTCAATTCACACTCCTCAACGGTCACCTCACACCGCAGCAGTCGATGCTCGAAGACCTCGCGTTCGTCAAGCGGGTCCTCGACGACGCTCACCTGCCACATCTCCTGGTGCGCGGCAACGGCGATCGGCCCGTGATCGCGCTCGACAGCTCGGCGCGCGCCGACTTCGACGAAGCGCTTCGTGCTGCGACCGGCTCGGAGCCCTTCTACGCAAAGGCCGGCAAGCAGCGGGCCGTCCTCCTCGCTGAGGAGGGGCTCCACCCCGACAGCGAACGAGTTTTCCGGCTGTACCGTCCACGGGTCGAGCCGATCGGTCGCCTGCGCTACGGCGCCTCACTCGCGGTTCAGATCGAGTTCTGGATCACGACCGAGACCGAGATCCTTGTTCCGGTCGAGAACGCCCTCATGCGTCGAGAACTGCCCCGGAGCGAGGCCATCGAGACGCGCATCGAGCGGTACGGGTTCGAGTGGGTGACCCTCGAGCACATGTTCGAAGATCACGCCACAGACATCACCTTCGACATCGACATCGTCTTTTCCTGGGTCGACGGCAACTCCGTCGAATACCAGCGGGCTCGCGCGGCCGTCGCGAAGCGCCACGTGGTGGGGGAGGGCGACGACTCGATGGCCCGCTTCCGGCAGATCGACGAGCTCAAGTACGCGCTCCGCAGCGTCTACATGTTCGCTCCGTGGATCCGGAACATCTACATCGCGACCGACTCTCCGACCCCCGAGTGGCTGGCCGACCATCCCCGTGTCACGGTCGTCCGCAGCGAAGAGTTCTTCGCCGACCCGTCGGTGCTGCCGACCCACAACTCTCAGGCGGTCGAGTCGCAGCTCCACCACATCCATGGGCTGAGTGAGCATTTCCTCTACTCCAACGACGACATGTTCTTCGGCCGGCCGGTCGGCCCCGGCATGTTCTTCTCTCCTGGTTCGATCACGAAGTTCATCGAAGCCAACACGCGCATCGGCCTCGGGTTGAACAACGCGGAGCGCAGCGGGTTCGAAAACGCGGCGCGGGTGAACCGCGGGCTGTTGCAGCAGCGCTTCGGCCGCGTCACAACCCGGCACCTCGAGCACACGGCAGCGCCGCTCAGGCGCAGCGTTCTCCGGGAGATGGAGCACGAGTTCGCCGACGAGTTCCGCGACACCGCGGCGTCACCTTTCCGTGCTGCCGCCAACATCTCGGTGACGAACTCCCTGTACCACTACTACTCGCTGATGACCGGGCGAGCGATCGTCCAGGAGAGCGCGAAAGTCAGCTACGTCGATACGACAATGGTCTCCGGGCTGGCATTCCTGGGGGAGCTGCTGAAGAAACGCTCGTTCGACTTCTTCTGCCTGAATGACGGCAGTTTCCCCGAGGTCACAGACGAGGAGCGCACGGCGGTCGTGACCGACTTCCTGGAGCGCTACTTCCCGTTCAAAGCTCCCTGGGAGAAGTAGTTCCCGTCAAGAAGTCGCTCGACTCCACGACACGCCACTCACTTTCGTGCGCAGACGTAACACGTGGAGTCGTGCGCCCCGCGTGGTCCGCTGCCGCAGGCCTGCGGACGCCTGGACTCCACGACACGCCACTCACTTTCGCCCGCCAACGCAATACGTGGAGTCATCCGCTGCCAGCGACGACTGATACGCGCTAGAGCGTGCCGATCGGGCCGGTCAGTGAGAGGTCGCGATCGTTCGTGGGCATGAGGAGCGGCTCGACGGGCTCGGCACGGTGACGCGGGGCGGCAGCGGGAATGACGATGCCGGCATCCGCGAGGCGACTCGCCACGACACTCGGCGGAACATACTCGCCGACGGTCCGGTAGCTGCCGATCGGCACGACCGAGTTGACGACGGTGTCGGGGTACACATGAACGAGGTTGTACGACTGGCCGCCGTCTTGCCCGCGAGTCGCATCGACGGGGATGTTGAGGTCGGCGGTGTAGCAGGTCGCGGAGGCGACCGACACGGGCACTCCCGCGAACATCGCGTTCGTCGAGAAGTGGAGGTGGCCAGCGATGATCGAGCGGACGTCGCTACCCTCGACCACCTCGGCCAGCGAAGCCTGGTCGCGCAGTTCGACGAGCACGGTGAGATCTTTGATCGACGGAACCGGCGGGTGGTGCATGGCGAGAATGGTGCCGTCGGGGGCGTCGGTGGAGAGCTCCTCAGCCAGCCAGTCGAGCTGGGCGCTGGTGAGCTGGCCGTAGTGTTCGCCGGGAACAGTCGTGTCGAGGGTGATGATCCGCAGCCCGTTGACGTCGTAGACGAGGTCGACCGGACGGTCGGAGGGGATCTGCCCGAAGAGTTCGCTGCGGAAGGCGCCGCGTTCGTCGTGGTTGCCCATGGCCCAGATGACCTGGGATCCGAGGCGCGCGGCGATCGGCTCGATCAGCTCACGCAGCTTGCGGTACGCGGCAGGCTCACCCTTGTCGGCGAGGTCGCCGGTGAAGACGATCGCCTCGGGACGTGCCCCGGACTCCTCGAGCTCGCCGAGGATCTGGCGGAGACGGCTCTCGCTGTCGACATCGCCGTAGAGGTCACCGTCACCACCGATGAGGTGAGTGTCGCTGAGGTGCAGGATGAAATGGTTCGGCCGAGGGTGCTCGGCCGTCCGGGTATCCATGATTCTCACATTCGGTGTACCGACGTGAACGACAGTGACGCTCACGCTCTTCTGTTCGTTGTTAGTCCATCATCCGTTTGGTGCTCCCGCGGTGAACAACACTGCGCGAGTCGGTAAACCATGACAGAACAAAAGACCAACCCGGTAGACAATAGTCGGGCGCGCCACGAAGGGGGAGACCCCCGTTCAGGTCTTGGGCAGTTATTCAGGTTTCGAATAACTGGCGACGGATTCTTTGGTGGGCATGCGAAAGGGCGGGGGCCCGAAGGCCGCCCGCCCTTTCTCTGAACCGTGCGGCTACTCGGCTGCGGCGACGATGTTGACGACTTTGCGGCCGCCCTTGGCGCCGAATTGAACACTGCCCGCTTCGAGGGCGAACAGGGTGTCGTCACCACCACGACCCACGTTCACGCCGGGGTGGAAGTGGGTGCCACGCTGA
>JAODMX010000379.1 GCA_025464735.1 Frondihabitans sp.
GGCAGCGCTCCTATGGAATCTTGACCCGAGCAAGACCGAACTCGACCTCCTTCGCGTCGACGATCTCCGAAGGATCGGCGCCATCTGCGCGCAGGCCGCGTCGATCACCATAGGACGAACCGGCGCAGATCTGCCCTGGGCGGCTGATTTTGCATCCGAGAGCCTTCGGACGGCCACAACCTCACGATTGACCCAATAACCGCGGAAAAGAGAAAACTATGGCGTTCGATGTCACCCGCCGGCAACTCCTACAGGCCGGGGCGGCCGGGGCAGCCGTTCTCGTCCTGGCTGATTTTAAGCCGTCGGCTGCGCAGGCCGCCACATCACTGCGTGCTCACTATCACATGACTCCCCCTTCCGGATGGTTGTGTGATCCTCAGCGACCCGTCTACACGAGAGGCGCCTACCAGCTCTACTACCTTCATTCGACCGTAGATAACGGAGACGGCGGCTGGGACCACACGTCGACGACTGACGGTGTCCGGTTCGAGTATCAGGGCACGGTCATTCCCCTCGAGCCGAACCTTCCCACCTGGACAGGATGCACGCTGATCGATACGCAGAACACAGCCGGTTACGGGGCAGGCGCCGTCATCGCCCTGGCGACTCGACCGACGGACGGCGTCCGAAAATACCAAGAGCAATACCTCTTCTACTCGACGGACGACGGATTCACCTTCACCGCCCGACCTGATCCCGTGATCATCAACACGGACGGTCGCGCCGCGACGACGCCAGCCGAAGTAGAGAATGCTGAATGGTTCCGCGACCCAAAAGTGGCTTGGAACGACGCGCGGAACGAATGGGTCTGCGTCATTGGACGGGAACGATATGCAGCCTTCTACACCTCAGCAGATCTCATCAACTGGACGCTGCAACACAACTTCGATTACCCCGACCACAACCTCGGCGGTATCGAGTGTCCCGATCTCTTCCAGATGACCGCCGACGACGGCACGCAGCACTGGGTACTCGGAGCCGGAATGGATGCTTACGGCGAAGGTCTGCCGTCGACCTACGCGTACTGGACAGGATCGTGGGACGGATCGAGCTACACGGCCGACAACGTCACACCCCAGTGGCTCGACTGGGGCTGGGATTGGTACGCGGCCATCACCTGGCCGTCGGTGGAAGACCCGACGACGAAGCGGTACGCCATCGCATGGATGAACAACTGGAAGTACGCGAATCGCCAAGTACCGACCGACTCCTCCGACGATTACAACGGACAAAATTCGATCGTCCGCGAACTCCAACTCGCCCATCAGTCCGACAACCGCTATCAGCTCCTCAGCCAGCCGATAAGCGCCCTCGATGCGTATGCCACAAGCTCTGCGGCGATTGCCGACCAGACTGTCAACGGAAGCGTCGTTCTGCCGTGGAACGGCCGCGCCTACGAGATTGAGGTTGACATCGCCTGGGACGCAGCCACGAACGTCGGCGTCTCGGTTGGCCGATCGGCAGACGGATCCAGGCACACCAACATCGGCAAGTACGGCTCCGACCTCTACGTGGACCGGGCTCCGTCAGACCTCGGCGGGTACTCGCTGCAACCCTATACTCGAGCGGCCGCCCCGATCGACGCTGGCGCGCGTTCCGTTCATCTCCGCATCTTCGTTGACCTGCAAAGCGTCGAAGTGTTCGTCAACGCCGGTTACACCGTCCTGTCACAGCAGGTTCAGTTCACTGACGGCGACACGGGCGTTTCCCTCTACGCGGACGGTGGGCCAGCAACTTTCTCCAACATCACCATCCGGGAGTTCGCCAACGTGATCTGAGCGTTGTAGCCGAACGACAAGCTGACGAGCGGCTGCCCCAGCACGCGCACCAGCGGACCGGTGACCGTCATGAGTTGAACGACTCCTTCGAGGTCCCCGGGACCCCGACCTTCGGTCCTGAAGGGACTCCACCGATCCAACCCGCAATCGCCGAACTCGTTGAGAACGAAAGCTCGGCGAGGGATGATCATGCAGAGGCTGTCGCGGAGGCGATCGAAGTCGCGGGCGCCCGAGTCTAATTGGCTCGTACACTCCGCTCGGCGACAGAGATGAGAACGCGTCGGGGGAGGAGTCGGGTGACCACGCGTGACACGAACGCGTTGCTGAACCCGTCGACGATGCTGGGTTTCGTCGTTTCGAGGGCCTCAAGAGCCTGGGCGACGAGTTGTTCGGGCGTGCGCTTCGCCCCTGCGGCTGCGGCCTCACCGGCAACTTCGAAGAAGGGGGTATCTGTCGCACCGGGGCAGACTGCCAGCACGCGTACTCCGTCCGTTCTCAGTTCCGCCCAGAGTGCCTCGGTGAACGACAGGACGAACGCTTTCGTTGCCCCGTAGACGGCCATGTGGGGGAGAGGTTGAAAGGCTGCGGTCGAAGCGATGTTCACGATTGTGCCTCGGCCGCGCTCGCGCATTGCCGGTGCGTATCGGTTGGTGAGGCCGACAAGAGTGCCGCAGTTCAGCTGGATCTGAGCGGCCAGGCGTGCAGGATCGGCGTCGGCGAGGTCGCCGTGCGTCGCAAATCCGGCGTTATTGACGAGCGCGTCGATGTCTAGCGCGAGGCGCCGTGTCTCGGTCCAGAGGCGTTCGGTCGCATCTGGTGTGGCCAAATCAAGCGGCACGACGAAAACGTTCACGTGGTGTGCTCTTCTCAGCTCCGCGGCGAGGCTTTCCAGCTTGTCCGCCGATCGAGCAACGAGGACGAGATCGTCGCCACGGGCGGCGAAGCGGGCGGCGAACTCCGCGCCTATTCCGGTTGAGGCTCCGGTAATGAGAGTGGTCATGGTTTCTCCGAACAGCGTAGATGGTTTGTTTTTTAGCGAAAGAAATCTCTGGATGCGCGACGCGGTTAGGCCCTCAGCGCCGTCGTAAGCATCTTCAGGAGTGACCGTGCGCGCCGCTGGAACCCCTCGACGTCACCGCGTGCGAGCATGTCGCTGGTTGTCTTGACTCCGTCGAACGACGCGACGAGGATCAGGCCGGCGTCGTCGGCTGAGGTTGTTCTCGTGAGTGTCCCGTCTGCCTGACCAAGTCGGATCACGTCAGCG
>JAODMX010000386.1 GCA_025464735.1 Frondihabitans sp.
GGCTTCGTGACGTAGTCGTCGCCACCGACGGTGAGGCCGGTGATCTTGTCTTCGGTGTCGTCCTTTGCCGTGAGGAACAGGATCGGCGAGGTGTACCCGGATGAACGCAGGCGCTTCGTGACGCCGAAGCCGTTCATGTCGGGGAGCATGACGTCGAGGATGATCAGGTCGGGTTCCTCTTCGAGGACCGCGGAGATGGCCTGTGCGCCGTTGCCGACAGCTCGCACTGCGAAACCGGCAAACCGGAGGCTCGTGGTCAGGAGATCGCGGATGTTGGGCTCGTCGTCGACGATAAGGATCTTGGGGCCATCGCTCATGAGTAAAGTATCTGCGCGCCGTCTAAGCGTTTGCTGGGAGCTTTTCGTACGCCAAATGGTAGCGCGCTGGCGGTCGAACCAGAGAACGCTAGGCCGCCAGGGCGGGCGAATCGAGGATGGTGTAGCTGTAGCCCTGCTCGGCGAGGAACCGCTGGCGATTCTGGGCGAAGTCCTGGTCGACCGTGTCGCGCGACACCAGCGTGTAGAACGACGCCGGCAGCCCGGACTTCTTGGGGCGTAGGAGGCGACCGAGCCGTTGAGCCTCTTCTTGACGCGACCCATAGGATCCGGAGACCTGAATCGCCACAGTCGCTTCCGGCAGGTCGACCGAGAAGTTCGCCACCTTCGACACGACGAGCACTTTGATCTCGCCCTCGCGGAACGCCTGGTAGAGGCGCTGCCGCTCGTCGACGGTGGTTGCTCCGGTGAGTTTCGGCGCGTGAAGGGCTTCGGCGAGCTCGTCGATCTGGTCGAGGTACTGGCCGATCACGAGGATCTGCTCACCCTCGTGCTTGTCGACGAGCGAACGCACCACGTCGAGCTTGATCGGTGCCGTCGCTGCGAGGCGATACCGTTCGTCGTCGGCCGATGCCGCGTACTCGAGCCGAGCCTCCTGCGGCAGATCGACGCGGACCTCGAAGCAACTGGCCGGCGAGATGAAGCCCTGGGCCTCGATCTCCTTCCACGGGGCGTCGAACCGCTTGGGCCCGATCAGCGAGAAGACGTCGGCCTCGCGTCCGTCTTCGCGCACGAGGGTTGCCGTGAGTCCGAGGCGGCGGCGCGCTTGAAGCTCAGCCGTGAGCTTGAACACCGGGGCCGGCAGCAGGTGCACCTCGTCGTAGACGACGAGCCCCCAGTCGAGTGCGTCGAGGAGCGACAGGTGCGTGTATTTGCCAGCGCGACGAGCTGTCAGGATCTGGTAGGTCGCGATGGTCACCGGCTTCACCTCTTTCACGGCTCCGGAATACTCGCCGATCTCGTCTTCCGTGAGGCTTGTGCGCTTCAGGAGTTCGTCGCGCCACTGCCGGGCCGAGACCGTGTTGGTGACCAGGATCAGGGTGGTCGTCTTGGCCTCGGCCATCGCGCCCGCGCCGACGAGGGTCTTGCCGGCCCCGCAGGGGAGGACGACCACGCCGGATCCGCCAGCGAAGAAGTTGTCGACTGCCTGCTGCTGGTAGCCGCGAAGGTTCCAGTCGGTGGTGTCGAGGTCGATGGGGTGCGGGGTTCCCGGGGTGTAGCCCGCGTGGTCTTCTGCTGGCCAGCCGAGCTTGATGAGCTGCTGCTTGACCTCGCCGCGGGCCCACTCGGCGAGCTCGTAGACGTCGTCGCTGCGCTTGCCGACGAGGAGCTCGGCGATCTTCTTGTTGCGAGACACCTCGCGCAGCACGGCGTCGTCGGTGCCGCGGAGGAGGAGCTGCTTGCCGTCGCGCTCGATCACGATCCGGCCATACCGGGCGACCGTCTCGCCGATGTCGACGGTGACGCTCTGCGGGACGGGGAACTTGGAGTACTTCTCGAGCGTGCCGAGCATGTCTTCGGCGCTGTGGCCGGCGGCGCGCGCGTTCCAGAGCCCCAGCCGCGTGATGCGGTACGTGTGTACGTGTTCCGGTGCGCGTTCGAGCTCGGCGAAGACGCTGAGATCGTGCCGCGCGTCGTCCGCATCGGGGTGGGCAACCTCGAGCAGGACCGTGCGGTCGCTCTGGACGATCAGGGGTCCGTTCACAACCGCTCAGTCTATGCGCGCAGGCTGCGAGCCCGCCCGGCTGGGCGGCGGGGGTTATCGGCGGAGGCGGTAGTCCGCGGACTGGCGTCCGCGCCGAAAACTGCCGTCAGCGGGGCAGCGTCGCCACGGCGACGATGCTCGACAGGGGGAGCGTGCGCTCGATGTCGGACTTCTTGTCGCGACCGCGGACGCGCCCACCGCCGACGCCGGTCGGCTCCATCTGGAGCTCAGAAGTCGCCCCGTCGGGGAGCGCCACGGTGACGACCACCGTGATCCTCGCCTTGACGGCCGCGTCGAGCTGACGGGCGATCCAGGCGCGATCGGTGTCTTCGGGGGTGTCGCCGGAGCTCGTAGCGACGCGAGCAACGAGATCGATGATCGGGTCGGAGGTCTCGGCGGCCGCGGCGCGGCGCGGTCGCCGCCTGATGGGAGAACGGAGGGGCTCGCGATCGTTGTCCTCGAGTACGACGGGGTACCGCTCGTCGCTCAGCGACCAGTACACGGTCTCGGCGTCGAACCGGGAGAGCATGCGCAGGGCGTCCACTCGGTACAGGCCGAGCGGAGCGAGCGCCTGGTCGACCTCGACGGTGTCGATGAGGGCGACCTCGTTGCTTCTCAGCAGGCTGGTAGCGCCGAGGGACCGGGCCTGGGCGTCCAGGTCGCTCGAGTCGAGCGTCGAGACCCGATAGCGACCGTGGCGGGCTGCCGTCTCCGTCAGGAGGTAGTCGACGGGCTGGGGAATCCCGGTCGAGGAGATCGAGGTGAGGAAGGCGCGGAGGGATTCCTCGGAGTCGCCCTCGCTCAGGGCCCGCTGGATCCCTGCCTCGCTGATTCTGTAGGTCGCGGCGAGCCCGGCGCTCTCGACGCCGGCGATGGTGCGAAGACGGGCATCCAGGTCGGGCGAGAGAGGGCCGGGGGCGACGACAGTGAGATCGTGCTGCAGATACACCCGGTCGATGGGCGCGGGCATCAGGGAGGCGACAATGTCGCGGGCTGCGCCGACACCCTCACGGAGCAGCGCCACGGCGGCGCTGGTCGGGCGACCGTCGACCGTGAGGCCGAAGAGCTCCGCAGCGCGTGAGAACCTCTCAAGGCGATCGGGCAGCCAGGCGCCGCCCGCGGGGAAGAGCCAGGCCGAGAACGTTCGAAGCGGATCGCCCCACGAGGTGTCGGCGCGCTGGTCGAGGATCACCCGGATCTCGCGGGGCAAGGAGGACAGCCAGGACGCCACGAGGGTTGCCCAGCGTTCGGACCAGGTTGAGAGCAGCCAGGCCTCGGCTCGTGCCGTCGGCGTCCAGCCGTCGCGACCGAGCTCGACCAGACCGGCCGAGGCGGCGGCGAGGAGGATCGGAGCGACGTCGTCGACATCGACGCGGGCGGCCTCGGCGAGGCGACGTGTCTCAGGCAGGGCGAGCCCACCCTTGGCGAGCTCCCGAGCGGGAGACTCGGTCACGGCTCGGACGATCTCGGCGACCTCGATGACGATCGCATAGAGGCGCTCGGCGCTCCTCGCGTCGTGGGCCGTGCGATCGAGGCTGTCGACGGTCTCGAGGACGACCGGCGGCAGGGTCGATCCCAGCGCGGCGGCGGAGAGAGCAGTGTCGTCGTCGAGGGTGGCGGTGACCGGTTCGAAGGCGAGGACGAGGTCGCCGTCGCGACTCACCAGGAACAGATCGGCCAGATGAGAGGCGGCACGGTCGACTTCGTCGACGGACACGTCGAAGTCCGGCGCAGCTACCTCGAGGAGGTCGGCGGGAGACGCCGACGTGTGCGCCGCCTGAAGGGTGAGGAGAGCGATCCGGTCGAGGCGACTGAGTGCCTCCCTGACCGAAGCCGCATCGAGCAGCGCATCGGCGAGGTCGAAGGCGTCCCGCACAGTCGACGGTCGAGCGATGACGCGCTCGCGGAGCCGCAGGGTCAGCTGATCGGGCTCGAGACCGCGCAGAACCCCGGCGAGGTCGAGAGCGCTAGCCACGGGGCGCCTCTGCCCCATGTCGGCGCCGGCCGGGTATCAGCGTCTCTCGCCCCGGGCTTCTCGGGAACGGCGGATGACACTGACGATGACGTAGGCGATCACGAGGATGATCGCGATCGGGAATGCGATCTCCGGCAGCAGGGTGATGGTCGGCCAGATGCCGGCCGAACTGTTGCCGTGCCCCGAGATCGCGGCGATGATCACGATCAGGATGCACACCACACCGAGGCCGATAACAGTTGGGAAAGCGAACAGCAGGGCGCGCTCGACACGACGGACGCCTGAGCGTTCTTCTGCGGGTTGCGGGTTCTTGGCCACGATGCCCAGCGTAGCGGGGCCGCGACGCCCCGTGTCCCCGTATGCTTATGAGGCCCCAAAACCTAGGAGTTCACTCATGCCCACCGGCAAGGTCAAGTTCTACGACGACGAGAAAGGCTTTGGCTTCATCTCCACCGATGATGGCCAAGAGGTCTTCCTCCATGCGTCCGCTCTGCCCGCCGGCACGACCGGTGTCAAAGCCGGCACCCGGCTCGAGTTCGGCATCGCCGACGGGAAGAAGGGAGCGCAGGCGCTCTCGGTCCACGTGCTCGAGCAGGCTCCGAGCATGGTCGAGCGTTCTCGCCGGTCCGCCGAAGACATGGCAGTCATCGTCGAAGACCTCGTGAAGATGCTCGACGGTGTCGGCAATCGCCTCCGCCGCGGTCGCTACCCCGAGAACGGCAAGCAGGTCGCCGCCGTGCTGCGCAAGATCGCCGAACAGCTCGATGCCTGACGCCGTTTCGTCCGAGACTCTTGGCGAGCTGGCTCGCACGGCGCTCCTCGAGATCACCCGCGACGACACGATCGGCGACCTCATCGACATCGTTGAGGGCCCCGAAGACACGCAGACCGTCCACTTCGCCAACACCCTGCCCGGCTCCCCGGGCTGGATCTGGACCGTCAGCGTCGCCACAATCGAGGGCGAAGAGCCGACCGTGCTCGAAACCGAGCTTGTTCCCGGCGAGACGTCGCTGCTGGCGCCCGACTGGGTGCCGTGGGTCGAACGGCTCGCCGAGTACGAAGCCTCTCAGGAGGCGGCGGGCGAGGACGCCGGCGACGAGTCGGACGACGACGATGACGATGAGTCGGACGAAGACGATGACGAGTCGGACGAAGACGACTTCGACGACACCGAAGACGACGATGACGACGACCTCGGCGACGATGAGTTCGACGGCGTCGACCTCGAGGAGGCCGCGGAGGCGGCCGGCCTCGACGAGTCTGGCGACGATGACGAGTCGGACGACTCCGACCGCCCCTAGCCCCGCCTGCACCGCTAAACCCTCGCCGTCGGTCGCGACGGTGGTCCTAGGACCACCGCGACAGCCGACGGCGAGGGTTTAGCGCGCGGCTACGCGGCCAGAGCCGCCACGACGTAGTCGATGGAGCGGATCAGCTGCCGGACGTCGTCCGGCTCGATCGCGGTGAACGTCGCGACGCGCAACTGGTTGCGGCCGAGCTTGCGGTAGGGCTCCGTGTCGACGATGCCGTTGGCGCGCAGCACCTTTGCGACGGCCGCCGCGTCGATCGTCTCCGCGAAGTCGATCGTGGCGACGACCTGCGAGCGGTGCTCCGGATCCGTGACGAACGGTGTCGCGTACTCCGAGGCGGTCGCCCAGTCGTAGAGAGCAGACGAGGACTCGCGAGTGCGCGCGTCGGCCCAGTCGAGGCCGCCCTGGTCCAGGATCCAGCGAGTCTGGTCTTCGAGAAGAAGCAACGTCGTGAGGGCGGGTGTGTTGAGCGTCTGATTGAGGCGTGAGTTGTCGACCGCGTTCTTCAGGCTCAGGAATTCGGGGATGTATCTGCCAGAAGCCGCGATTCGCTCGACGCGCTCGAGGGCCGCGGGGGAGAAGAGCCCGAGCCAGAGGCCGCCGTCGGAGGCGAAATTCTTCTGCGGCGCGAAGTAGTAGACGTCGGCTTCGGCGGCGTCGAACTGAGCCCCGCCGGCTGCGCTCGTGGCGTCGATGACGGTGAGCGCATCGGGGTCGCCAGCAACGCGCTTCACAGGGGCCATGACACCGGTCGAGGTCTCGTTGTGCGGCCACGCATAGACGTCGACACCCTCGACGATTTCGACCTCGGAGCGCGAACCTCCTGCGGCGGTGATGACGTGGGGCTTCTCCAGCCAGGGGGCGCCGGCTGCGCTTGCGAACTTCGAACCGAACTCGCCGAACGAGAGGTTTTCGGCTCGCTTCTCGATGAGGCCGAACGACGCAGCATCCCAGAAGGCGGTCGAGCCGCCGTCGCCGAGGATGACCTCGTACCCCTCGGGGATGTCGAAGAGGTCGGCCAGGCCGGTGCGGACACGCCCGACGAGGTCTTTCACAGGTGCCTGGCGGTGCGAGGTCCCGAGGATCTTCGCCCCCGAAGTCACGAGGTGCTCGAGTTGGGCACCGCGGATCTTCGAGGGGCCGCAGCCGAATCGGCCGTCGGTGGGGAGAAGGTCAGTGGGAATGGAAATGTCCGCCATGGGTTGAATGCTAGCGAGCCGGCTGGGCCTGATCGGGCCGCTATCGGTTCGTTCAGAAGACGTCCAGGTGAAACGGCCCTAAGGCGTGAGCCAGTAGGATTTGGCGCAAAGCGCGCTGGCATTTGAGCATGCTCTACCGGGAGGTTCCGTTGACCGATCTCGTCGACACCACAGAGATGTATCTGCGAACGATCCTCGATCTCGAGGAGGAGAACATTGTGCCGCTGCGTGCGCGCATCTCCGAGCGCCTCGGGCACTCCGGGCCGACCGTCTCGCAGACGGTGGCGCGGATGGAACGGGACGGCCTCGTCGTCGTGTCCGGTGACCGGCACCTGGAGCTGACCACGCAGGGCCGGACGAAGGCGACCCACGTGATCCGGAAGCACCGGCTTGCCGAACGTCTCCTGGCCGACGTCATCGGTCTCGACTGGGCCTACGTCCATGACGAGGCCTGCCGCTGGGAGCATGTCATGAGCGAGCAGGTCGAGCGCCGTCTCGTCGAAATGCTCGACCACCCGACGGAGTCCCCCTACGGCAATCCGATTCCCGGTCTCGACGAGTTGGGAGACTCGCCCGCGGGGCGCTTTCTCGACGGTGTGATCTCCATCGTCGACGTGGCCGCGCAAAATCCCAGCGGAAAGTCAGGAACGATCCGTCGTCTGGCTGAGCCGGTTCAGTTCGAACCGGAGTTTCTGCAGGAGCTCCACGACAACGGGGTACAACCAGGGAACATCGCGA
>JAODMX010000387.1 GCA_025464735.1 Frondihabitans sp.
CACGGCTTCCTCGCCGAGCGCGCCCTCGTTCCCGTCCTGCCGTCGCGCGAAGAGTTCCCCTACGCGATCCGTCAGGTCTCCGAGGCGCTGTCCTCCAACGGATCCACCTCGATGGGTTCGGTCTGCGCCTCGACGCTGTCGCTGCTCAACGCCGGTGTTCCGCTGAAGGCGCCGGTCGCCGGTATCGCCATGGGTCTCGTCTCCGACGAGGTCGACGGCCAGACCCGCTACGCCGCTCTCACCGACATCCTCGGTGCGGAAGACGCCCTCGGTGACATGGACTTCAAGGTCGCAGGCACGTCGGAGTTCGTCACGGCGATCCAGCTCGACACGAAGCTCGACGGCATCCCCTCGGCGGTCCTCGACGCAGCTCTCAAGCAGGCGAAGGAAGCCCGTACGGCCATCCTGAACGTGCTGAACTCTGCGATCGACGCCCCCGACGAGATGGCTCCGACGGCTCCTCGCGTCATCAGCGTCCAGATCCCGCAGGACAAGATCGGTGAGCTGATCGGCCCGAAGGGCAAGACGATCAACGCCATCCAGGACGAGACCGGCGCCGACATCTCGATCGAGGAAGACGGCACCGTGTACATCGGCGCTGTCGACGGCCCGTCGGCTGAGGCCGCGCGTGCGCAGGTCAACGCCATCGCCAACCCGACCAACCCCGAGGTGGGCGAGCAGTTCCTGGGCACGGTCGTCAAGATCGCGACCTTCGGCGCGTTCGTTTCGCTCCTGCCAGGTAAAGACGGGCTCCTGCACATCAGCGAGGTGCGCAAGCTCGCCGGTGGCAAGCGCGTCGAGAACGTCGAGGACGTCCTCGGAGTGGGCCAGAAGATCCTGGTGGAGATCACCAAGATCGACGACCGCGGCAAGCTCTCGCTCTCGCCGGTCATCGCCGAAGAGGCGGACACCGACGGAAGCGGCGCGACCGAGCGTTCGCAAGACGCTTCGGTCGAGGTCTAGACCTCACCCGCATCACTCGGGCGCCCGTCTCCTTGCGGAGGCGGGCGCCTTTGCGTCGGCCTGGGGCCTTCGCATCGGCCAAGGCCGGCAGAATTGGCGAAGGGCCGATGCGATCCCCACCGCAACGGCCCTTCTCGTGCCGGCGAGCCGCGCTCTGCACGACTTGCGACACCAACGTGACGGCACCGCTCCCCACCACTGAGAACGATGCCCCGGAACCCTCCCAGGAACCGCACACGACAGACACTACGGACGCACCCTATGGGCTCGAGAAGCTCCGGCAAAGGGTTAGCTGAAGACATTTGATGAGGCACCTGGCAGCCATCGCGGTGCGCCGCCATTCCGAACTCCTCATAGCCGAACCCCTAACTGGGGTAACGATTTGGATAACGTCTGGGTGCGGCGAGTCCATGTCAGGACGAAGTGGAAGTAACCTCATTTAACGGAAGAGATCAGGAGGTGCCACGTGACCGAACCGACCACGCATGTCGATTCGGCAATGATGCCTGTCTCCTCCGCTGACGTAGCGCCTCGACGCGTCGACGCCGTGGAGAGTGATTCGGCGTCCCCGAGGCACGGCCGCCACACGAACACCGTCTCACCGATCACGACCGTCCCGGTCGACCTCGGCATTATTCAGCCGCGCCGCCGCCTCGGCCTGTCCGAGTTGAGGGTCTTCCCTGTGGCGCTGAGTGGCAACGTCTTCGGCTGGACCGCCGACGACTCGCAGACGTTCGACGTCCTCGACACGTACGTCAGGGTCGGCGGCAATTTCATCGACACGGCCGACTCATACACGGGTGGTCGCAGTGAACAACTGATCGGCGACTGGATGCACTCGCGTCGCATGCGCGACGACATCGTGTTGGCCACCAAGATCGGTAAAAGCTCCGACAATCCGGGTCTGACGCCGCGGGCCATGGAGCGCGCCGTCGACGCGTCGCTCCAGCGTCTCCGGACCGATCACATTGACCTTCTCTATCTGCACATCGACGACACCGACGTGGCATTCGAACGAACGCTTCTGGGGGTCGACCGCCTCATCCGGGCCGGTAAGGTGCGCTACTTCGGTGGTTCCGACCACTCGGGCAACCGACTCTACGAAGCGCGCATCGCCGCTGGGATGCTCGGGGTCGCCCCGATGATCGCCCTGCAGAACCAGTACAGCCTCGTGCACCGCAGCGAGTACGAGCGGGATCTGGCGTGGGTCGCCGCCCAGCAGCACCTCGCGGTCATGCCGAGATTCGCCCTCGCCAGTGGCTTCCTGACCGGCAAGTACCGGACGCGTGCCGACATCAAGGGGCATCGTCGGGGGAGCGAGGTGGCGAAGATGCTCTCGAAACACAATCTCAAGATCCTTGCCGAGCTGGACCGGATCGCGTCACTTCATGCGGCTCCTGTCGCGGCCATCGCCCTCGCGTGGCTGCTCGCCAAGCCGAACGTCGTCGCGCCTGTAGCGAGCGCCACCGCCCCAGGGCAGGTGACCGAGCTGGCGCAGGCCGCGCGCGTGCAGCTCACCCGGCACGAGATGGCCGAGCTCGACCGCGTAAGCGCCTAGCCGCTCCTCCGGTCGCCCACCGGTCGCTCGGCCGCTTCGTCGCCGTCGCTTCGCCGATGTCCGGATGGTTTCGCACAATTGCGCGAAGCCGTACCCATATCCGCGAAGCCACCCTGCGTGACGAGGTCGCGTGGCGCCGGGAAGCGGCTCAGGCCTGAGTGGTCGCGGTGAAGAGGTCGTCGGCGATGCGCTGCAGTGCGGCCGTCGCCGCGATCGCGTCGCCCGCGTAGCCACCGACCATGGCGCCGTCGCGAGCGAGGAGGAACTCGTCGGCCGCATCTCCGGCCATCGGGTTGCCCGCCTCGCGGAAGAGCTCGACGAGCGTGTCGCTGTACCAGTCGCGGTGCGAGACCACGATCACGCGCACAGGATGGTCGGGGTCGGCGAACTCGGCGGCCGCGTTGATGAAGGGGCAGCCTCGGAATCCGGGTGCCTGGATCTCGTCGACGATGGCGGCGACGATGCCGCGGAGCGCGTCGAGGGCGGAGTCGCTCGCCTGACGGATGGCCTCCATGCGGGTAACGGCCTCGTCGTGCCGGCGGTTGATGTAGTCGAGCACCAGTTTGTCTTTGGCGCCGAAGTGCTTGTAGAAGGTTGCCTTCGTGACAGACGACTCGGCGATCAGCCGGTCGACACCGACGGTGCGGATGCCTTCGTCGTAGAAGAGTCGGTCGGCCGTGACCAGGACGCGCAGTTTGGCGCCGGGACCTGGCCTGTTGAGGGGAGCATCGGATCCGGAAATCGACGAGGCGAAAGAGACAGACGCCCCCAGGGAACGCTGGACGGCCGATGGGGGGAATTCGACCGTCACAGCGTGGCTCCTTGAGGACAATTCGGCTGGAGACCCTCAAAAGGGGGGAATCGAGGGTTCCGGACTTCGAACGTCCGACTAGCCGCCGATCGGATCAGGCTAGGGGCAGACCCGACCGGTGACATCACTGTAGCACGAAGGAGGACAAACAGACGAGTCTGTCTGTCCACTTGTGTCGTACCCCAGTTCGGGTGTCACGATTCCCGTAGGCTCGATGGCGATGAATGGACCTGTTCTGCTGCCCCTCGATGCCGTCGAGATCTCGTTCCGCACCTCAGAAGACGAGCTCGTCCGGCGGAGCGTGCTTCCGACAGGCACGCGCATCCTGTCGGAGCGGATGCCGGGGGCGCGCAGCGCAACGGTCGGGCTCTGGGTGGCGGTCGGGTCGCGCGACGAGACACCGACCGATCGTGGGTCCACGCATTTCCTCGAGCATCTGCTCTTCAAGGGCACCGCGACTCGATCCGCTTTTGACATCTCCGTCAGCTTCGAGTCGGTCGGTGGCGAAAACAACGCCGCGACCGCCAAGGAGTACACCTGCTACTACGCCAAGGTGCGCGACGTCGATGTCGACATGGCGCTCGACGTTCTCGTCGACATGGTGACCTCGTCGACGATCGACCGCGACGAGTTCGAAGTCGAGCGAGGCGTCATTCTCGACGAGCTGGCAATGGCCGACGACGACGCGGGCGATCTGGGCAGCGAGCGTCTGTTCGAGTCGGTCTTCGGCGACCATGCCCTCGGTCGACCCATCGGCGGAACACCCGACAGCATCCGAGCCGCCCAGCGTGACGACGTGGTGAACCACTACCGCGAGAACTATCGTCCGCAAGACCTGGTCGTGACGGTGGCCGGCGCCGTGGATCACGATGCCCTCGTCGAGCGCGTGACGGGCGCGCTGCGCTCTGCGGGCTGGCCCGAAGATGCGGGGCAGCCGGTTGCCCGGCGCTCGACGGATGGCGCCTCGCTCGTGCAGGGCGAGCCGGTCGTCGTGATTCCTCGGCCCCTCGAGCAGGCGACGATCCTGCTCGGTGTGCCCGGCCTGGCGCTGACCGATCCTCGACGGCCGACCCTGAGCATCCTCAATGCCGTGCTCGGCGGTGGGATGTCCTCGCGCCTGTTCCAGGAGATCCGCGAGAAGCGGGGGCTCGCCTACTCCGTCTACTCGTTCACCCCGAGCTATTCCGACGCCGGCCTCTTCGGGCTGTACGCGGGCTGCGCGCCGCGCAATGCTCCCGAGGTCGCCGAGCTGATGTTGGCAGAATTCGATCGTGTCGCGCGCGACGGCATCACCGACGAGGAGCTCACGCGGTCGCTCGGCATGCTCGGCGGAGCCGCAGCCCTTGCCCTCGAAGACAGCGACACCCGAATGAACCGCCTCGGCCGTGCCGAGATCTCGACGGGCGAGTTCGTCGACCTCGACGAGTCACTCGCGCGTCTGGGCCGCGTCACGGCTGAGGGGGTGGCGACTCTCGCCGCTGATCTTCGCCGAGGCGTACTGTCCACGGTGGTCGTGGGTGATGTCGAGCCTGCCCTGTTCGAGCGATCCGATGCGGAATCTCTCAATTCGAGCCTCTCAGGGCCCACTTCCTCGACCGGATCCGTGGCAACGACGCCACTCGGCGCGTAATGAATCAGGAGGCGACAGTGTCGCACTACCTCTACCTCGTCAGGCACGGCGAGCAGCAGGATGCCGAATACGGTCTTCCCGACGGTCCCCTCTCCGAGCGGGGCAAACGTCAGGCGCGACTGATCGCCGAGCGTCTCGGCGGTGTCCCGTTCGATGCCGCCTGGCATTCGCCGCTGGAGGGCGCTGCCGAGACCGCCCGGATCATGACCGAGATGATGCCTGCCCTTCAACCGGAGCCTTCGACGCTCCTGTTCGACTGCATCCCGTCCGGGCCGACGCCCGATATGCCGCACTCCTACCGGCCGTTCTTCGGAGGCATCACGGAGCAGCAGATTGAAGCCGGTGAGGCCCAGATGGCCGACGCCACCGCCGAGTGGTTGACCCCGTCACGCGAAGATCGTCACGATCTCCTCATCACGCACAACTTCGTGATCGGCTGGTTCGTGCGGGAGGTGTTCGGGGCACCCTCCTGGCGTTGGATGGGCGTGAACCAGGCCAACGGTGGTCTCACGATCATCCGGGTCCGGTCTGCGAAGCCGCCCGAGCTGGTGACGCACAACGACCTCGGTCATCTGCCCGTCGAGCTGCGCACGGGTCTTCCCGTCGAGCAGCCGCTCTAGCGTGTCGTGAGCGACTTCCAGTACCAGGTCGTCGCGTTCGGGTTGTCGTTGTACGGCTCGATGGTCCGGTAGCCGGCCGAACGGTAGAGGCCGCCGGCGGCGGTGAGGCTGTCGTTCGTGTCGAGCACGACCTCGATGGCCCCGAAAGCCCGGGCGCGTCGCTCGAGTTCGCCGAGGAGCGCCTTGCCGAGCCCCCGCCCGCGCCCGGCGGGCCGCACGAAGAGGTGCTTGACCTCGTAGCGCTCCGAGCTCAGTCTGCGGATCCCGCCACCCCCGATGATTTCGTCGTCGGCGCCGTCATCCTCCCCGTCGCCGACAGCGACGAGAAAGACCCCCTCGGGCGGCACGAAGCGCGCCGACTCTGGCAGGGTGGTCGTATAACCCGCAGGATCCGGGAAGGTCGCGATCCGCTCCGCGAAGTACTCCCTGAGCAGCTTTTCGGCGTCGGGGTGATCGACCTGAATCTCTCTGAATTCGATGGCTGGCTGTCCCTGCACGAGATCCGATGCTACCCACGACGAGGCCGGGTTGCGGGCGGGTAGCCTAGGAGTCATGACAACTCGCGTCGCCGTCGTGGGCGCCACCGGAAAAATGGGGCGCCTGTTCCTTCGGCTGATCGACGAAACCGAGGGGTTCGAGGTGCACGCCGGCCTCTCCTCGAAAGACGCGCTCGAGGGCATCCTGGGTGCCGATCTCGTGGTCGACGTCACCGTGCCCGCGGTCAGTCCCGAGATCGTCGAAAAGTCCCTCCGCGCCGGCATTCCCGTGCTTGTCGGCACGTCGGGGTGGTCGGAGCCGCGCCTCGCGACGCTCGCCCGTGTCGTTGCCGAGGTTGACGGCCCGGGCGTCCTCGTCGTTCCCAACTTTTCCGTCGGATCCGTGCTGGCCACCACCTTCGCGACGATGGCGGCCCGTTTCTACGAGTCGGTCGAGATCGTCGAGACCCACCACCCAGGCAAGGTCGACTCGCCCTCCGGCACGGCGATCCGCACGGCCGAGCTCATCGCCGAAGCGCGCCGTGACCTCGGTCCTGTCCAGGCGCCGCATGTCGATCAGCGTGCCCGCGGCCAGCAGGTGGCGAGCGTCCCGGTGCACAGCCTTCGCCTCCCGGGCGTCGACGCGCGGCAGGAGGTCGTGTTCGGGGCGCCGGGCGAGACGCTCCGCCTCGTCCACGACACGACGTCGCAGGCCGCGTACGTGCAGGGGATCCTTGTGGCTCTCGCCGCGGCTCCTTCGATCTCGGGCGTTGTCGTCGGGCTCGACAAGGTGCTGCCCCTCGTCGCACCGACCGACGGGGGAACTTCTCGATGAAGAGTCGCGTCGCGGCGATCGTGATGTGCGTGCTGCTGGCCTTCTACCTCGTGCTCGTCGGTCAGCGGGCCGTTCTCTTCATCCAGACCGGCGAAGTGATCCCCGTGATTCTCGGCGTCGCGCTGTTCGTCCTGCCGGTCATCGGCGTCTACGCGCTCGTGGCCGAGATCCGCTTCGGGGTCCGGACGGAGCAGATTGTCACGCAACTGGGCGCCGAAGGCGCACTTCCGGTCGATGACATCGCGCGTCGTCCGAGCGGGCGGTACGACCGTGCACAGGCTGACGAGGCGTTCCCCGCCTACGCCGAGGCGGTCGAGAACTCGCCCGACGACTGGCGCAACTGGTTCCGGCTGGGCCTCGCGTACGACGCCTGTGGAGACCGGCGTCGCGCCCGTGGCGCGATCCACCGCTCGATCAAGATGCGGAGCGAGGCTCGGCGCTCTTAGCCGATCAGCGAGTCGATGGCCTGCTCGACGGTTTCGTCGCGGAAGACGAATCCGTCGTCGAGAAGCTTCTGCGGGACGACCTTCTGGCTCGAAAGGAGCATCTCCTGGCCGGCCTCGCCGAGCAGACCCTTGATGGCGAATCCCGGGACGACGAGTTTGTAGGGGCGACCCAGGTCTTTCGCCGCTCGCGCCGTGAGGCGGTCGCTGGTCGCGGGAACGGGGCCGGTCAGATTGACGGGACCTGCGATGGTGCTCGTCAGCAGGTGCACGATGGCGGCGGCCTCGTCGTGCAGGCTGATCCACGGCCAGATTTGCCCTCCGCTGCCAAAACGTGAGCCGAGGAAGACCTTCGTTAGTGCGAGCACCGGCTTCATCGCTCCTCCGGACCCCACGACGACTCCCGTTCGGAAGGTCACCACTCGCGTGCTCTCGGGGGCCTTGTGCGCCTCGGCCTCCCACTCGGTGACCACGTCGGCCAGGAACCCCTCGCCGCGCGGCGACTCCTCGGTGAGGATGTCGAGCGGACGATCGCCGTAGAAGCCGACGGCGGATCCTGAAAGGAACGTTGCCGGGGGATTTTCGGTGTGGTGCATGGCCTCCGCGATCGTCCGCGTGGCCGAGACCCGGGAGGCGAGGATTTCGCGCTTGTACTTGGCCGTCCACGGCAGTTTTGAGAGCGACGCCCCCGAGAGGTTGACCACCGCGTCGGCGCGGTCGAGAAGGTTGTAATCGAGGATCCCCGCCTGGGGCGACCAGGTGAACTCACCCGGGTTCGTGGTCGGGCGGCGCACCAGCTTGAGGACTTCGTGACCCGCTGCCTCGAGCTGCCGGCACAGTTCGGTGCCGATCATTCCGGACGCCCCCGAGACCAGAACGGTGAGCGGCGTCGATCCGCTCGCGCCGTTCGGTTGTGCGCTGGCTTCTGAGGGCGTTGTCATGGCTGCCTTTCGTCGGAATCACCACAGTAGACGTGCCCGGTGCGGGGTGCCCGGGAGTCGATGTCCGAGGCTCCCGGTAGTGTTCTGACCGTGCCAGAAGATGATGCCAAAACACCACAATTCCGTTCCGATGTGACCGTCGAGCTGGTTCGTTCCAGCGCGCACGACTCCGACGTGCTGTTCGCCGCTCGGGTCTCGACGATGGGTGAGCAAACCCTTGAGGGAGCCCAGGCATCCGCCGAGGGTGAGGCCGCTAACAAGGGCGCTGGGCTCATCAACTACCTGATGCGAGATCGTCACGGGTCGCCGTTCGAGCACAACTCGATGACCTTCTACGTGCAGGCGCCGATCTTCGTCTTCCGCGAGTTCATGCGGCACCGCATGGCCTCCTACAACGAAGAGAGCGGTCGCTATCGCGAGCTGAACCCGGTCTTCTACGTTCCTGCCCCCGAGCGCAATCTTGTCCAGATTGGCAAGCCCGGTGCGTACGACTTCGTGCCGGGTACCGCCGAGCAGCTTGAGCTCGTCGATCGATCGACCCGCGAGGCCTCGACGCAGGCGTTCGCCGCGTATCAGAAGATGCTCGACGCCGGCGTGGCTCGCGAGGTCGCCCGCATCGTCCTCCCGCTCAACATCTACTCGTCGATGTATGTCACCGTGAACGCGCGGTCGCTGATGAACTTCCTGTCGCTGCGCACGAAGCGTGAGGGCACACACTTCCCCTCCTTTCCTCAACGCGAAATCGAGATGTGCGCTGAGAAGATGGAAGACATCTGGGCCGAGTTGATGCCCCTCACTTATGCGGCCTTCGGCAAGAACGGTCGTGTCGCCCCGTAGCACGCGGTGTCGGCCCGGCGCGGGGGCCGATACTCTTGAGGGGTGTCGAACATCGTCAACCCCTTCGGGCAGGTCCTCGTCGCTCTCGTCACCCCGTTCACTGCGGAGGGTGAAGTCGATTGGCCCGGCGTCGAGAAGCACATCGACGACGTCATCCAGCAGGGTGCCGACGGCATCGTCGTGACCGGCACGACCGGCGAGACCTCGACCCTGACCGACCCCGAGAAGCTTCGGCTTGTCGAGGTGGGCAAGTCGGTGGCCTCTGGCCGCGCCAAGATCATCACTGGCGGTGGCTCCAACGAGACGGCGCACGCCATCCAGCTCTACAAGGCGAGCGAGAAGGCCGGCGCCGACGGTGTGATGATCGTCACGCCGTATTACAACAAGCCCACACAGGCCGGCGTGCTCACGCACTTCCGCATGATCGCCGACGCGACCGACCTCCCGGTCATCCTGTACGACATCCCCGGTCGCACCGGGATCCCGATCAAATACGAAACGATTCTCCGCGCCGCCAAGCACCCGAACATCGTCGCTGTGAAAGACGCCAAGGGTGACTTCGCCGAGGTGAGCCGCGTGCTCAACCAGACCGACCTGCTCTACTTCTCCGGCGACGACACCAACGTGCTGCCGCACTTGGCGATCGGTGCAACCGGTCTCATTGGCGTGACGGCGAACATTGCCGCGGCGCCCTACCGCACCATTGTTGACGCGGTCAACGCCGGCGACCTCCACACGGCCACGGCGGCACACCAACAGCTCGAACCCCTCGTTCGTGCCGTAATGACCCATGTGCCCGGTACCGTGGCGGCCAAATACATCCTTCACGGCCTCGGCCGCATCGGAAGCCCGCGAGTGCGCCTGCCACTCGTCGGGCCCGAAGACGCTGAGGCCGCCCTGATCGAAGACGAGCTGTCGCACGTCGGGGACATCCCCGGTGTCGACTTCTCGAAGTTCCGCCCCGACCGCAATGCGGCCGCCGGCGGAGCCCTGCCCAAGGTTCACGGCACCACGCGCTAGCCAACCAGCGCGGCTGCGGCCGCGCCGAGCGCGAGGCACCGACACCGGGCAACGACTTACACCGGAGGTTCACGACCTCGAAACAACACCCAAGGAACAGATGCCCACGACAATCCAAACTCCCCGTGCCCTCGAGAAAGGTACCCTGCGGATTATTCCGCTCGGGGGCCTCGGCGAGATCGGCCGCAACATGACCGTCTACGAGCTCGACGGAAAACTTCTCATCGTCGACGCCGGCGTTCTCTTCCCCGAAGAGCACCAGCCGGGCGTCGACCTGATCCTGCCCGACTTCAGTCCGATCAAAGACCGCCTCAACGATGTGCTCGCCGTCGTGCTCACCCACGGGCATGAAGACCACATCGGCGCCGTCCCCTATCTGCTGAAGCTCCGCAAAGACATCCCACTGATCGGATCGACCCTGACGCTGGCGCTCGTCGAGGCGAAGCTGAAGGAGCACCGGATCCAGCCGTATT
>JAODMX010000392.1 GCA_025464735.1 Frondihabitans sp.
TTCGCGCTGCTCATGAACGCCGCCCACAACGGCGTCGACTTCACCCTGCCGCCGGCCCCCTACGGCGAGTGGGAGCTCGCGATCTCGAGCGATCCCGAGCAGCAGGTCGTTCCGCCCGTGACGACGCTGATCGTGCGCGACGCGTCGTTCACGTTGGTGCGGTCGCGGGTCTGACTCCATCGCTCGCGAGTGACGCTGCGAGGTCGATCGTCTCGTCGCACCACTCGACGAGGGCCGAGTCGTGCGTCGCTATGACCACGATCGACCCGGCCTCCTTCAAGGCGCCAAGTGCCCACCGCACTTTCTCGGCGCTCGCAGGGTCGAGGGCGGCCGTCGGCTCGTCGGCGATGACGAGGCGAGGCGACTGCACGAGGAGCCTCGCCACGGCGACACGTTGCTGTTCGCCTCCGCTCAGGCGCGACGTCGGCTCGGACGCGCGGCCGCCGAGGCCGACGCGCAGCAGGGCGTCTCGTTCGCGTCCGCGCAGGACCTCCCTCGGCACGCCTCGCGGGCGAACGACGCGAATGTTCTCGGAGACCGACCATTCTCCGACGAGCGCGTAGTCCTGGAAGATCGAGCCGCAGGTCGTTCGAAGGAACTCTCGTTGCGCTTTGCGCGCCAGCCCGTCGATGCGTGTGTCGCCGAGAGAGATGCTGCCCGTGTCGGGCCGTGCAATCGACGCGAGGCAGCGGAGGAGGCTGGTCTTGCCGCTGCCGCTGGGGCCGGTGATGGCAAGGGAGTGGCCGGGCTGGACGCTGAGGTCCAGATCGGTCCAGAGGATGCGGTTGCCGACGCGGCGTTCGAGGCCGCGGGCGCTCAGGGTCGGGTTCATCGGAGGTGTCCAGTCCAATCAGAAGTGGTGCGCGCCGCCTCATCGCATGTGTGTCGAAGGTCGCTCGTGTCTCTGGCGGACAGGACACCGATTCCAACGAGGCGGACAGAGACGTCGATGATCAGGGCAAGACCGACGGCCGCAAGGGGCATCAACGGTTCGTGATCGAGGAATAGAGCAAGCCCGACCGCGAAGAAGCTCACGGCGGATGCGATTGCGAAGAAGGATCCGTGCGCCACCCAAGCCGAGCGGCCGACGCGCACCAGGACCCGGCGCTGCGGACGTTTCCGGACCCCGTGATGTGCCACGGACATTCCGATCGCAAGCGCCAGCACTGCGAACGTGATAACCACAGCGGCGCTGAGCCGATCGATCTGTCCCTGTGCCAGAGCCAGCTGGCGATGAAGCGAATCTCCAAAGCGGGTGTAGGAGAGAACGGAATCTGACTGCCCCCTTTCCTCGATGGCGGTTTTGAGAGAGTCCGGGTCGAGGAAGATCATCTGGCCGTTGCCGGCAGCGAGAGACAGAAACGTGGTCGATGCTGGACCGGCATCGTCTGGTAGCACGGCAAGCACATTGTTTACCCGTGGTGTGAGCCCGAGATTTTCCTCGTCGCTCAGGTCGGGTGTGACCTGGTCGCTCGCAATGAGATGGACCCGGATTCGCATCGAATCGACCAGGACGCCACCCAACTCTTTCTGGAACGTGAACCACTCGTGGAATTCTTGTTCGATTCGTGTGCGCTCCGACGTCAGGTTGTCCGGCAGGAGGAGGTCGATGGTATCGCTCCGCTGGTGTGGCAGCGTGACAGGCGCTTCTGATTCGCCGGCCACCCCCAGCTGTGCAAGATAGGCGCGGTTGATGATCATGCTGTTCGTTCCGTCGGGGCCGTTCGGGTAGTTGGGCGCGAAGGGGAGACCGGGAGGCAAGCTGAACTCGTGTTCAGCGAGAACGGCTTCGTTGGCTCGGAGTTGCCCGCGAACGGCCGAGCCGAGAGCAGTGTCGATGGATTCGTCCTCACCTCTGCCCCAGGCTGCGCCCAGGCCCAGCCGGACGCCATGGGCCAGGTTTGACTGACCGGAAAGAGCCGCCTTCGCAGTGGCTCCCTCGTCGATGGCTGCGGAGGCCTCGGAGACGCCAAGGCAGGCGACGACCACCACCGTGGCCTGGACAACGAGAGGAACGGCCGTTCGTACCGTGCCCGGTGCAGCGCCCGCCAAGATCTGCGGCGTCGAGGAGAGGCTCGGCCACGTGGCGACGGCCACGTGCGCGACTAGGAGGATGAAGCCCGAGCCAGCCCATGTCAGAGCGAGTTGTGGCCAGAGGCGGTCGGACGCTGCGAATCCGTTGTAGAGGCCGGCTGTTGCGACCGCGACGGCAACGGTTGGAGCCAGTAGTGCGACGAAGAGGAGCGTGAAGTCTTTGGCTTCCCGGCGGACCATCTCGAGGCGGGACCACCCGTTCACGCGTTGCACGGCGTGGCGACGCTGTCGGCGGAGACTCTCGCCAGCGAGGGCCAGTGCACAGCTGAGAATCGTCGTGACCAAGACGATCTTCCGGCCCGGATCCTCAAGCGTGAAGAGAGGCAGCAGGAGAGGACCCATCTCAGTGGTATCGACCTCGAGGCCGCCGGCGCGCAGAGCCGACCCGACCGCATCAAGTGTCGTGCCAGTCGCAGTCGTGGCGTAGACGCCGAGGAGATTCTCATCCCGGAGAGCGGACGCAGGACGGTCGACGACTTTCATGCCTACATCGAACGGCCGCCCGGCGAGAGTGTTGTCGCCGGGAGCCCCCTTGAAGATAAACGCCTCGAATCGTTCGTCGTCGCCGTTGATGTCGGGGACGAGTAGTGCGATATCAACCCCGTGGCTGTCCGCCGTGCGCGCAAGAAGCGCCTCGGTATCCGCACGGGTGAGATCGTCATCGATCTTCGAGACGTCCAGGTGAGCGGGGCTTTGCCCCCAGCCGAATCGATCTGCGTCGATCAACATGCTCGACACGAACCACGCGCCCACAACGAGGAGCGAGGTCACCGCCAGAACGGTGGTGACCGCGAAACCTCGGACGACGTTCAGTAGATGTTCCAAAAGGACTGATTTCCGCCCGGTGCCCGACCTCGGTGGGCGTTGGAGATCGTGCCCGCCTTCTCGGTGACCTTCGTTGTTCTGCCCCAGCCGTCCTTGGCAGTCGACGAGTGCCTGAATCGATCATTCTTGTAGACCGAATAGACCTCGGAGTTCGTCACGCCGTAGCTCCAGAGCCCTCCGCCGACGATGCTCGTGCCGTTCCGTGCAGAGTCGTCGGCGGTGGCGCTGCCGGACGTCGCTGGCGCGGTGGCGACGGCATGGGCGGCCGTGGGGATTGCCGCCAGGAGAGCAAAGAGCCCCGTCGCTGCCGCAATCCGAGTCTTGGTGAATATCATCATTTACCCCTTCAAACGTAAACTTCTGGATTAGAAATACAGAATGGCAATTACGGAATGGACTGTCAAGTAGGCCGGCGGCGCGGCCCGTCCAGGCGCGTTCGTGGTGACCCACGTTGTCGAGTCCCCGTAGGCTTTTGCCCATGCGCAGCCGCACAGTGACCATCCGCTCGGTGAACGAGGAGGACTGGCGCGAGATCCGGGGGCTCCGACTCGAGATGCTCCAAGACCTGCCGCTCGCGTACGGCGAGACGTTCGAGCACGCCTCTCGTCAGCCCGAGGCGGATTGGCGTCTGCGTGGTCGCCGCGGAGAGGGGCCCCGGACATCGTCGTTCGTCGCGATCGACGACGCGTCGTTGCGCTGGGTCGGCATCATGGGTGGGTTCATCCCGACGATCGGCTCGCCGCTGCTCGTCGGCGTCTACGTCGCACCCGACTTCCGCGGCCGCGAAGCGGGGGTGGCCGACCGGCTGCTCGAGGCCGTCGAAGGCTGGGCGCGCGGGTTCTCCGATGAGTTGCGCCTCGAAGTGCACGAGGACAACCCCCGCGCCATCCGCTTCTACGAGCGCCACGGGTTCAGCGACACCGGGCGGCGACTGACCTACGAGTTGCCGCCGGGCGGACTCGAGTGGGAGATGTCGAAACGGCTGTAGCGGTCGCGGCGGGGCAGGGCTAGCGCGACAACGGTCTCGGCAGGCGCTGGGAGGCGCGGGCGGGGGCGACGATCGTGGCTGGGCGACCATCGGGATCCTGCGCTTCTCCCGGCACCGGCACCTCGCCCAGGATCTGCACCCGCGAAGCACCGTGCCGCCACCAGAAGGAAGCGGTCCAGGCGCAGAGAGCAGCGTCGATGAGGTCCTCGCGATGCTTGTGGGCGGGACCGGCGAGCGGCGACGGGGTCTCGGCGAGCTCGCGCGTCAGCGGGTGCGACGAGAGCAGCAGCGGCGGGTCGGCGGAGTCGAGCGCCGACAGGCGGCGCACGAGCTCGTCGGTCGCCGCGGCGCGGGCCGCACGGGCGTCGCTCGGAGCCAGCGCTCGGTCGAGGCGCTTGTAGCGCGGGCGCTCGGTGTCGTAGCCCAGCTCCTCGACCCCGACGAGCGTCGTGTAGGGGTAGCACTCGAACATCACGCGGGCCTCGTGCGCAGGATCCGCCATCCCAGACCCGACCACGAAACCCACTGCCTCGAGACGGTTGCGGAGCGTCACTCCGCCGAGCCATCCCAGGGCCTGATTGCTTGCATTGGCCGACACCTTCCAGCGGCCGTAGGCACGGCCGACCTGCTTCTCGGACTCCCGCATACCCGTGGCGTTCGGCACGACGAGTGGTGCGTCGATCGCCACCGCGGCGGTGTCGTCGCGGCACGCGTCGAGGACCCAGGCGGTGACGGCGTCGATTCCGCGTGCCCAACCGGCCCCAAGGATCCTGCCGGTCGCGTCGATCACACACAGCCCCGTTTCGTTCGGGGGCCTTAGCTCGCTGCCCTCGCCCCAGGCGAGGTCGACGCCCACGAACCGCATCGCCCCAGTCTGCTCCCGTTCGCGTCGGCGTCAACTCCACGGTTCGGCCCGCGCTCGCTGGGAGAGTTGTTAGGAATGGGCTCTACGGCGTTCGGAGTTCGTTAGGAGCTCGTTCGGCACTACGGAGCGGATCTACCGTCAATTCGTGACAACCACGGCCCACCCACACAGCACGCACGCTCCCCTCGCAGCGGTGCTCCGACGCGTCGCGATCCGTGCGGCGGAGGGTCCCCACCAGTGGGGCGGTATCGACGTCAGCCCCGGTGGTCGCGGTGGCTGGAGGCGCACCCGTCTCGTGGTTTTTCCCCCCGGCACCAACGCCGCCGAGAGGCGTCGCCTGTCGGTGTGGCGGGCGTGGCCGGTTGTGGGTGCGTTCCTCGCGATTCTGGTGCTGGTGGCGCTGGCACCCCTGCCTCAACTCGTGTCGTTCTCCGGGGCGGCTGTGTTCTACCTGCTCGGCTTCGTCGGCGCGGCATTCCTGACCCGGCGAATCCGGTCGAGAGTGCGCACGCTCGCGGTGAGCGTTGTCGCCGTCGGTGGTGGCGTGACCTGCAACGGAGATGCTCGCTTGCTCCAGGAGATCGTGAACGCCTTTGCCGATCTCGATGACGATGCGAACGCGGGTCACCTCTCGCCGGTGGCCTACGAGGCCCGCTGGGCCGATCTGTACGACCGCCTGCCCGAGCTGTAGGGCCGGTGGCCGTGGGCCCGCTTCGGCTTCGCTTGCGGCCCCGCGCCTGCTTCGCATGGCCGGAGACCCTTCGCCCGCATTCCGGACTCGGCACCGCTCCGCCGCGGCCGCGTCGCGCTAAACCCTCGCGGTCGGCTGTCGCGGTGGTCCTAGGACCACCGTCACGGCCGACGGCGAGGGTTTAGCCGCGGGACGCGTCGACCAGCGGCGGCACCGTCGACCGCAGGGCAGCGGCCTAGGCGGCCGGCGCGCCATCCGGCGCAAAGCGGTAGCCCATGCCCTGCACCGTGAGGAGGTACCGCGGGTGCGCTGGCGCAGGCTCGAGCTTCTTGCGGAGCTGGGCGAGGTAGAGCCGGAGGTAGCCGGTGTCGCGCGAGTGGTTCGGCCCCCAGATTTGCGTCAGCATCGACTCGCGAGTGATCAACTTGCCGGGGTTTTGCACCATCAGCTCAAGGATCCGCCATTCGGTCGGCGTGAGCCGCACGGACACGTCTCGCCCGTCGACAGAACGTGAGATCGTCTTGCCGGCGAAGTCGACCGTCACGTCGCCGAACGAGATGCCGGGGGCATCGGCGGCGGCGGGGACGCGCCGCGTGAGGGCACGGATCCGGGCGAGAAGTTCGTCCATCGCGAAGGGCTTGGTCACGTAGTCGTCGGCGCCCGCGTCGAGGGCGTCGACCTTGTCGGCCGCGCCGGTGCGACCCGAGACGACGAGGATGGGCACCTGCGACCAGCCGCGGAGACCCTCGATCACCTCGATCCCGTCGAGGTGCGGCATGCCGAGGTCGAGCATGACGATGTCGGGGTGGTGGTTGATGGCCTGGCTGAGTGCCTCGGCTCCGTCGGCCGCGGTGAGGACCTCGTAACCGGAAGCGCCCAGCGTGACGCGGAGGGCGCGAATGATCTGCGGGTCGTCGTCGGCTACGAGGATCTTCATGTCGCGCTCCCAGGTTTCGAATCGATGGAGCCGGAGTCAACGTGCGCGGAGCCGCCGGAGTCACCGGCATCGGACCCGCCAGCCCTAGACCCGCTGGCCCCAGAGCCGCCAGCCGCAGGCTCGCCGGCCCCCGGGGTGACCGGTGACCAAGCGGCGGGCAGCGAGACCACCATGGTGAGGCCGCCTCCCGGGGTGTCGTCGGCCTCGAGGGTTCCGCCCATACCCTCGGTAAACCCCTTCGAGAGGGCGAGGCCGAGGCCGAGGCCGGTCGTGTTGTCGGTGTCGCCGAGCCGCTGGAAGGGCACAAACACTTCGTCTCGGCGTTCGGCCGCGATGCCGGGTCCGTGGTCGGCGACGCGGATTTCGATGGTACCGGCGAAGAGGCTCGCGGAGATTCGGACCCGGGTGCCGCGCGGCGTGTGCCGGACGCCGTTGTCGAGCAGGTTGACGACCACGCGCTGGAGGAGCACTGCGTCGGCGATCACCGGAGGCAGGTCGTCACCGATGCCCAGTTCGACCTCGTCGGGGCCGAGGCCAAGCTCGTCGAGGGAGCCGAGGATGACGTCGTCGACGTCGATGTGGTCGAGCGACACGGCGAGCACACCCGCTTGGACGCGGCTGACGTCGAGGAGGTTGGTGACGAGCGTGGCGAGCGAGTCGAGGCTCTCCTGGGCGGTCGCGAGCAGTTCGTCGCGGTCTTCGGTCGACCAGACGACGCTGGTCGAGCGCAGCCCGCTGACGGCGGCCGTCGCCGCGGCGAGGGGTCGGCGGAGGTCGTGGCCGACCGCGGCGAGAAGGGCCGAGCGCATCTGGTCGGCGGCGGCCAGGGGCGCTACCTCTTCGGCCGTCCGGCTGAGGGCGTTGTGTTCGAGAGCCGCGTCGACCTGAACGGCGATGACATTCAGGAGGCGCCGCTCGGAGACCTCGAGATCGGGCCCGGAGAGTTCGAGGGTGCCGTGCTCGCCGGCCGGAACACGCGTGACGCGGTCACTGGGTTCGGGCGAGCCGGTGGAGCTGATCACTTCGTCGCCGTCGAGTACGCGCACGCTCGAGAGGCGGAACACTTCGCGGGTGCGGGTGATGAGAGCCTGCAGGGCGTCCTGCCCGCGAAGCACGCTCCCGGCGATGGTCGCCAGCAGCTCGGACTCGGCCAGGGCGCGAGCGGCCGACCGCGATCGCCTGGCCGCCTGGTCGACCACGTAGCTGACGAGGAGGCCGTTGACGACGTAGAGGCCCAGCGCCAGCAGGTGCAGGGGGCGGGCGATCGTGACGCTGTGAATGGGGTCGACGAAGAAGAAGTCGAGGGTGAACCCGGAGAGGACGGCCGCGATGAGCGCCGGCCAGATGCCGCCGACGAGGGCCACGATGACGACGATGAGCTGGTAGACGAGAACGTCGCTGGTCAGCGACTCCTCGCTGCGGAATGACGTGAGCAGCCACGTGACGAGGGGGCCCAGCGCGATGGTGAGCGCAAGGCCGACGATGCGTCGCTTGAGCGTGAGAGCTCCGCCGGCGCGGGGGAGCGTGAAGTGGCCCCCGGCGTTCGAGTGAGTGACGATGTGCACGTCGATCAGGCCGGATTCGCGGATGACGGTAGCGCCGATGCCGGGGCCGGTCAGAGCCGCCGAGATGCGGCTTCGCCGGCTGACGCCGATCACGAGCTGGGTGGCGTTCATGGCCTTGGCGAAGTCGACGAGCGCGTGAGGAACGTCGTCGCCCAGCACCTGGTGATAGCTGCCGCCAAGTTTCTCGGCCAGGGTGCGCTGCGCGGCGAGGGCACCCGGGTGGCTGTCGGCGAGGCCGTCCTGGCGACTGATGTGCACGGCGATGAGCTCGCCCCCGGACGACCGAGCGGCGATCCGGGCACCGCGGCGGATGAGAGTTTCTCCCTCGGGACCGCCGGTCAGTGCAACGACGACGCGCTCTCGCGCCTCCCATTTGCTGTCGATGCCGTGCTCGGCGCGGTAGGCCTTGAGTGCTGCCTCGACCTCGTCGGCCAGCCAGAGGAGTGCCAGCTCGCGGAGAGCGGTGAGATTGCCGAGCCGGAAGTAGTTCGACAGCGCGGCGTCGATTCGGGCGGCGGGGTACACGTTGCCCTCGGCGAGCCGGTCGCGAAGCGCTTGCGGAGCGAGGTCAACGACCTCGATCTGGTCGGCTCCCCGCAGCACCGCGTCGGGGATCGTCTCTCGCTGCGGGGCCCCGGTGATCTGCTCGACGACGTCGGTTAGCGACTCGATGTGCTGCACGTTGACCGTCGACACGACGTCGATGCCTGCCTCCAGCAGCGCGTCGACGTCTTGCCAGCGTTTCTCGTGCGCGCTGCCGGGGGCGTTGGTGTGGGCGAGCTCGTCCACGAGGGCGATGTCGGGCTTCCGCGCCAGCACCCCGTCGAGGTCCATCTCGGTGAGCTCGACGCCTCGATGGACGGTCGTCGTTCGTGGCACGATCTCGAGCCCCTGGACCATTGCGGCCGTCGCCTCGCGACCGTGCGTCTCGACGAGGGCCACGACGACGTCGCGACCCTCGAGAGCGAGTCGCGCGCCCTCCTCGAGCATGGTGTAGGTCTTGCCCACGCCGGGGGCGGCGCCGAGCAGAACGCGGAGCCGCCCTCGTTTCATGGTGTTGCCAGCCCTTCTTCGCTATGCCTTGAGTTGTGCGAGAGCGATGTTGAGCTCCAGCACGTTGACCGTCTTCTCACCAAGGTAACCGGCATCGCGGTTCTGGATCATGGACTCGACCAGCTTGTGGACAACTGCCACCGGAAGCTGGCGGACCCGCGCGATGCGGTCGACCTGCAGGAGGGCGTAGGCCGGGCTGATGTGGGGATCGAGTCCGGATCCTGAGGCGGTCACCGCATCGGCCGGAATGCTCGAGGGTGAGACCCCGTCCGACTTCGCAATCGCGGCCTTTCGCTCCTTGACGGCGGTGATCAGGGCCTTGTTCTCGGGGCCGTAGTTGCTGGCGCTCGATGCAGTGGCGTCGTAACCGGTGCCGGCGGCGGACGGCCGCGACTGGAACCACTCGGGGAGAGCGTTCCCCTTCTTGTCGGTGAACGACTGACCGATGAGTGCGGATCCGACGGTCTTGCCGTCGACCTTCACGACCGAGCCGTTCGCCTGGGCGGGCGCGGCCAGTTGGCCGATGCCGGTGATCAGTGCTGTGTAGGCGACGCCGAGCACGACGGTGAAGACCAGCATCGCGCGGATCGCCACCCAGTACTGGCGGGCGAGTGTGCGTGTGTTCATGATTCTTCCTTTCCAGTACAGGGGCTAGAAGCCCGGGATGAGGCTGACGATGAGGTCGATGATCTTGATGCCGATGAACGGGGCGATGATGCCTCCGACGCCGTAGATCAGTATGTTGCGTTTCTGGATCGCGGAGGCCGAGGCGGCGCGGTACTTCACCCCGCGGAGGGACAGCGGAATCAGGATCACGATGATGACCGCGTTGAAGATGATCGCCGAGAGGATGGCCGAGGCGGGCGAGTGCAGCTGCATGATGTTCAGCACCTCGAGCCCCGGGAAGATCCCGGCGAACATGGCGGGGATGATCGCGAAGTACTTCGCCACGTCGTTCGCAATGGAGAACGTCGTGAGGGCACCGCGCGTGATCAGCAACTGCTTGCCGATGCGGACGATGTCGATCAGCTTGGTCGGGTCGGAGTCGAGGTCGTCCATGTTGCCGGCCTCCTTCGCGGCCGACGTTCCGGTGTTCATCGCGACGCCGACGTCCGCCTGGGCGAGCGCCGGGGCGTCGTTCGTGCCGTCACCGGTCATCGCGACGAGGTTTCCGCCCTCCTGCTCCTTGCGGATCAGCGCGAGCTTGTCCTCGGGGGTGGCCTCGGCCAGGAAGTCGTCGACGCCGGCCTCGTGGGCAATCGCGTTCGCGGTGAGGGGGTTGTCGCCCGTGATCATGACGGTGCGGATGCCCATCAGCCGAAGCTCGGCGAACCGCTCCTTCAGGCCCGTCTTGACGATGTCCTTGAGGTAGACGACCCCCAGGATCCGGCCCTCCCCCGAAGCCGACTTGGTCGCGACGACGAGGGGCGTGCCTCCCGCGTTCGAGATAGTGGAGACGGCGTCGTCGAGGTCGGCGCGCTCGCGGCCATCGATCGTGCGGTTTTCCTCGATCCAGGCGATGACGGACTGGCTGGCGCCCTTGCGGACGGTTGAGCCATCAGGAAAATCGACTCCACTCATCCGGGTCTGGGCGGTGAACGGCACGATCTCGCCTGGCCGTGCGTCAGAACTCCTGAATCCGCGACTCTCGGCCAGGTCGACGATCGACTTGCCCTCGGGCGTCGGGTCGCTCAGCGACGATGTTGCCGCCGCTGTCATCAACTCGGTGACGGTGATCCCGGTCAAGGGGGTGAACTCCGCCGCCTGACGGTTTCCGTAGGTGATGGTTCCGGTCTTGTCGAGAAGCAACGTCGTCACGTCGCCGGCCGCTTCGACTGCGCGACCGGACATGGCGAGCACATTGCGCTGCACCAGGCGGTCCATTCCGGCGATGCCGATGGCAGAGAGGAGCGCACCGATGGTGGTCGGAATGAGGCAGACCAGCAGGGCGATGAGCACCGGCACGCTGACCGCGGCATTCGAGTAGGCGGCGATCGGGTCAAGGATCAGCACCACGACGACGAAGATGATCGACAGGCTGGCGAGCAGGATGTTCAGGGCGATCTCGTTCGGCGTCTTCTGACGCGAGGCCCCTTCGACCAGCTTGATCATCCGGTCGACGAAGGTCTCGCCGGGCTTCGACGTGATGGTGACGACGATGCGGTCCGACAGCACACGGGTGCCGCCGGTGACGGCCGAGCGGTCGCCGCCCGACTCGCGGATGACGGGGGCGGACTCGCCGGTGATGGCCGACTCGTCGACCGAGGCGATGCCCCAGACGATATCGCCGTCACCGGGGATCAGTTCGCCGGCCGTGATGACCACGGTGTCGCCGAGTTTGAGGTCCGCCGATGACACGACCGAGGTGGTCGCCCGCTCGGCGCCGGAGTCACCGGCAGCGTCGTAGTGATCGACGAGCGTCGCCGAGGTCGAGGTGCGCGTCTTCCTGAGACTCTCGGCCTGCGCCTTGCCGCGGCCTTCGGCCACCGACTCCGCGAGGTTCGCGAAGACGACCGTCAGCCAGAGCCAGATTGCGATGGCCCAGGTGAAGGATCCGGGGACGGCCGATCCACCGGACGTGCCAGGGCCGCCTGTGAACGGTTCGGCGATCGCGAGCACCGTCGTGTAAGCGGCACCGATCTCGACGATGAACATGACGGGGTTGTGCCACATGTCGCGAGGGTTGAGCTTCTTGAAAGCCCCGGGCAGCGCTTCCAGAAGCTGGGGGCCGGAGAAGGCGCCCTTCTTCTGTTCCTTGGGTGCAGGATCCTGCGCCCGTGAGGTTTCAGTGATGGTGGACATTGCTTATTTCAGCCCTTCGGCGAGCGGACCCAGTGCGAGCACGGGGAAGTAGGTGAGCGCGGTCACGATGACCGCGACGCCGATCAGGAGACCGACGAACTGCGGCCGGTGCGTGGGCAGGGTGCCCGCGGTGGCGGGGACCTTGTCCTGAGCGGCCAGGGATCCGGCGAGGGCCAGCACGAAGACGATCGGCAGGAATCGGCCGAGCAGCATGACGACGCCGAGTGCGGTGTTCATCCACGGGGTGTTGGCGGTGATACCGGCAAAGGCGGAACCGTTGTTGTTCGCCGCGGAGGTGAATGCGTAGAGCATCTCCGTGAAGCCGTGGATGCCGGGGTTCCAGATCGAGACCGTCTCGACGCTTTTCACAACGCCGGGGATCGCGAAGCTGAGCGCGGTACCCGCGAGAGCGAGCGTCGGCGTGATCAGGATGTAGATCGAGGCGAGCTTGATCTCGCGCGGTCCGATCTTCTTGCCGAGGTACTCCGGTGTGCGACCGACGAGCAGCCCCGCGATGAAGACCGTGATGACGGCGAGGATCAGCATGCCGTAGAGGCCGGATCCGCCGCCACCCGGGGCGATCTCGCCCAGCATCATGTTGATCAGGGCCATCATTCCGCCGAGCGACGTGAACGAGTCGTGGGCGGAGTTGATGGCGCCGGTCGAGGTCAGGGTCGTGCTGGTCGCGAAGAGGGTGGACGACCAGATGCCGAAGCGATCCTCCTTGCCTTCCATCGAGGCGCCTGCGAGCTTGGTGGCCGTGCCGGCTCCGCTGAGCTCGAACCAGGTCATCGCGGCGAGCGAGGCGGCGAAGATCGATGCCATGACGGCCACGATCGCGTTGCCCTGGCGGGTGTCGCCGACCATCTTGCCGAAGGTGCGCGGCAGCGAGAACGGGATCATCAGCATCAGGACGATCTCGAAGAGGTTCGTCCAGCCCGTCGGGTTCTCGAACGGGTGCGCCGAGTTGACGTTGTAGAAGCCGCCACCGTTGTTGCCGATCTCCTTGATGGCCTCCTGCGAGGCAACCGGGCCGCCTGGGATGCTGGCGGAGCCACCGGTGATCGTCGTGACGTGCTCGAAACCGTTGAAGTTCTGGATGACGCCACCGACGATCAGCACGACGGCCGCGACGATCGACAGGGGCAGCAGCAGACGCAGGACGCCTCGGGTCAGGTCGACCCAGAAGTTGCCGACGGTGCCGGTGCGGACGCGGGCGAGGCCGCGGATCAGGGCGATGGCGACGGCGATGCCGACCGCGACCGAGACGAAGTTCTGCACGACCAGACCGCCGAGCTGCACGGCGTAGCCCATGGTCACGTCGGGGGAGTACGACTGCCAGTCGGTGTTGGTCACGAACGAGGCCGCCGTGTTGAACGACAGACCCTGAGGGATGGCGGGGAAGCCGAGCGAGTAGGGCAGGACTGCCTGGAGGCGCTGGATGACGTAGACGAAGAGGACGCCGACGGCCGAGAAGATGAGGACGCTGCGAAGGTACGCGCGCCAGGTCTGCTCGGAAGCGGAGTCGACACCGATGATGCGGTAGAAGCCGCGTTCGGCCCGCCAGTCTTTGGCAGACGTATAGATGTGGGCCATGTAATCGCCGAGGGGACGGTGGACGGCCACCAGGATCACGGCGAGGGTGAGGATCTGAAGCAGACCCGCGAGAGTGTCACTCACTAGAACTTCTCCGGCTTCAGCAGGGCGTACAGAAGGTAGACGAGGCCGGCGAGCGCCAGGACGGCGCCGATCGCATCGAAGACGATCACAGCTTCTCCACCCCCGAGGCGATGAGGGCGATGACCGCGAATGAGGCGACCACCACCAGGATGTAGACGATGTCGAGCACGACGACTCCAGTTGTCAGAGCGGTCGGGATCTGGGATGGATCCCGGTGCCGGAGGGGCACAGCTCCTGAGTAGACACCTGTAGGGGCACTCCTAACGGGCTCCCTACGACATCCATACGGGCGCCGACGGATCCCTAACGGTTCCCTAACGCGGGGCCCGTTTCGCGGGTCGCAGGGCGTTGCCGGGCACGGCGAAGACCCGCCCGCGAGGTGCGCGGACGGGCCTTCGCAGGTGCGGTCGGGTTACTCCGACAGGGGGTGCCTTTAGCCGGGTCTGCCGATGTAGTTCCTCGATGTGGCCCGCCGCCGCCGCCCGTCGGATACCCTTTTCGAGTCCCGATCAGGAGCCTCGATGACCGACACGCTTTCGCCTCGCGAACCCACTGCCGCCGACCTTCGTCGCTGGCGCCGCTACCTTGCCGACGAGAAGGCCGAGGGTGCCGTCTATCGCGACCTTGCTGCCCGACGCGAGGGCGAGGAGCGTGACATCCTGTTGGCACTCGCCGACGCAGAAGGCCGCCACGAGCAGCACTGGCGTGACCTGCTGGGGGAGCGGGTCGGGCGACCGGTCGGAACAGACGTTCGCACCAGGATCCTGGGCCTCCTGGCTCGTTGGTTCGGCTCGATCTTCGTGCTGGCCCTGGTGCAGAGTGCCGAGGGGCGCTCGCCGTACGCCACCGACGCCGACGCGACCGAGGCGATGGCGGCGGACGAACGCATCCACGGCGAGGTCGTGCGGGGGCTCGCCGAGCGCGGCAGGTCGCGGTTGTCCGGGACCTTCCGTGCGGCGGTGTTCGGTGCCAACGACGGCCTCGTTTCGAACCTCGCGCTGATCCTCGGTGTGAGCGCGAGCGGCGTCTCGCACGCGGTTGTGCTGGTCACCGGGCTGTCCGGGCTCCTGGCGGGAGCGCTCTCGATGGGAGCCGGCGAGTACGTCTCTGTGACGTCGCAGCGCGAGCTGCTGGCGGCATCGGCACCGGATCCGAATGCGCGTCAAGTGCTACCCGACCTCGACGTCGACGCCAACGAGCTCGAGCTCGTCTACCGGGCACGGGGAATGGAGCACGAGGCTGCCGCCGAACACGCGCGGGAGGTCCTCTCAGCGCTGCAGGTTCGAACCGGCCCGGCACCGTTGCCGACCCCCGCCTCCGTTGAAGCAGCGTCGGGTGTGCTCGAAGCGCCGACCGCCAGCGTGACGGCTTCAGACGAGCACGAGGCCGTCGGAAGCGGACTCGGTGCCGCGATCTCGAGCTTCTGCTTCTTCGCTTCCGGTGCGATCGTGCCGCTGATCCCGATCTTCTTCGGGGCGACGGGCCTGACCGTCGTGATCGTCGCCGCGATCCTCGTCGGGCTCGCGCTCGTCGGCACGGGCGCGGTGGCAGGCCTGCTCTCGGGCACGTCGCCGCTGCGCGGGGCGCTGCGACAGCTCGCCATCGGCTACGGCGCCGCCGCGGTCACGTACGCGCTCGGCCTGCTGTTCGAGTCGCGCTAGCTCGGTCGCTCGCTGGCTCGCGCCGCGTCAGATGCTGCGGTCGAGCTTCCAGGCGAGCCAGGCTGTCGCGATCACAACGCCTGCGGAGAGCAGTCGCGCTCCGGCCAGGACGCCGGGGCCGGTCGACATGGTGATGGTCATGTCGGATCCGATGCCGATCGAGAAAATGGCACCGGCAGCCGCGAGGGTGGCTACCATGGCGAGGCCGAGGATCCCGGACGTCATTCCGTGGGCGCGCCGCCCCACGGTGTCGCGCGGGTCGTTCGACCAGACGGCGGCAGCGCTGCGGACGATGGCAAGCCAGAGCATCGTCACGGCGCAGGCCCCGCAGACGTCGCTGACCCGGTGCCAGCCGTAGGCGACGGTCTGCTCGGCGACGACGGCGGCGAACGCCGTGCCGAGCACCATGATCAGCGGTCGAAGGTGGCGACCGAAGGCTGTGCTCAGCGCGAGGGCGCCGGCGATGGCGATCGTGACGTGCCCGCTGGGGAAGCTGTTGCTGAGAGTGAGGGAGGTGAGTTCGGGGCGGGGTGCGACCGCTTTGATGACCTGAGCGGTCGAGATGGACCCCACAATGAGGGCTGCTGACTGCACTGCCGCGCCCGGCCGTCTGCGGACGAACGCGATGAGCACGACGATGCCGACCACGATGAGGATGGCCGGGATCGAGATGGCGTCGAGAGCCTTGCCGGACTTGAGGAGCGTGCTGCCGTCGACCGAGCGAAGGATGGAATCTTCGATCTCCTGCCCCGGCCGGGTCAGGACAGCCATCGTGTAGACGCCGCCGAGCGCGACGACGGAGCCGACGCTCGTCATCACCCACCGGGCCGGCACCTGACGGCGGACCGTCGAGGGCGCGGAGACAGTGGTGGCGTTCACTGTTCAATCCAATCGCATGCCTCCTGACAAGTGGCTCAGTTCCGCCCGGCAATGCCCGGTGAGGAAACTCCGGGCGGGATCACAGGAGACACCAGGATCCTGCACTGGGCCGGTCAAGAAGCCCGTCACGGATTGGCGACGGGCGTCTGGCTCGTGTAGTCTTTCGTCTGGCCATTCGGCCGGTTGCAATGCGCCCGTAGCTCAACGGATAGAGCATCTGACTACGGATCAGAAGGTTGGGGGTTCGAGTCCCTTCGGGCGCACCACCGCATCATCAGAAACGCCCTCAGTTCCGGCTGGGGGCGTTTCGCCGTTCGTCAGCCACTCCAGCGGCACACCTGTTCGCATCGCCCAGAGGATAAGCGTCTGACGCTTGGGCTTGATCCTGCCGTTGATCCAGGACCCCGCAGCGTTCCGGCTCACGTCTAAGTAGTCGGCCATCTCAGCTACGCCGATGTCAGCGATCCTCAGCGCCTTGCGCATGCGGTCCGCGAGATCGAATGCCAGCTCTGGCCTCTCATTGGGAGCGATACTCATGCATCGATCATTGCACAACGCGAGAAGTTCGACAACGATCATTGCGACACGCCGCTAGCTCCCGTTCCACTAACCTTCCAATGCACCATTCTAAACGCATGGAAGACAAAGCTCCGATCGTTCACGATGAATGGTCGCCGCGCCTCGTTTGGCCCGGTCAACTCGTCGGATCTCGTGTCGCTTGCGAGCGCTACGGCATCGACAGGTCAACGCTCGTGCGCCGGATTCAGGCCGGGACAATCGTGCCTCTAGCCCGCCTCGACGGTGCCGCGTATGTCTTCGATGCCAGCGACCTGCCCGCGGCTGGAGCCGCCGCGTGAGCTGGCAGGCGATGGATGCCATCGACCACCTGCCCTACGACGCGACGAGCGCTCTCGGCTTTCGAGTGCTCACCAAGCTCGCCAACGTCGCCGCGCAGGACGGCACGAGGGCATGGCGACTCAACTCCGAGATGTCGAGAGAACTCGGTGTAAGCGTGCGCAGCATTCAACGCGCCCTCCGCGACCTGGAGGAGGCGGACTTGATCACGCGAGGAGACCAGAGGGCCGTGAGCCACTGGCGCACCGACCGCCGCCCTACCGTCTACGACGTGGTAATGCCGTCCGCGCAGGCCGGTTTTGACGGGGTGACAGGGTTATCCACAGACCCCGACGGGGTGACAAACGGGGCGACAACTGTTGTCGCACAAAGGGAACTAAGGGAACTACTTAACTCAACTACTCAAAGTAACCAGACAGAGCATGTCACCCCGTTTAGCCACGTGACGGGGCAATGCCCCGTCCGTGGCATCCGTGGGCACGACTTCGACGCCCACAGCGGCTATTGCCTCTCGTGCGGCAACCGAGAGGACCTAAGCGCATGACCACTAAAACAACACTCGTCGCACTGCTTCGCGAGACCGCAGCGCAGTTCCAGGACGCTGCCAACGACCGTGACGACCTCATGGATGTACACGCGCTGGAGCAGACCGCATGCGCGACTCGCCTCTGCGCTTTGCTCGTCCTCGACGGCATCTACGCGCCCGAGGTTGGCAAGGCCTGGCTCGATGCGGCAGGCCGCATCCTCGCCGCCGTCCAAACCGCAGGGGGCAACGCATGAGCCCCGAAATGAGCACACCGCTTGTCCCGCTCGTCATCGTCGCGATCCTCGCGTGGCTGGCCTGTGGACTCGTCTTCGCTATCGGCGGGCACATGACCAAGCAAGTCGTCAGACGAGCCTCCTACCGAGCTTCAAACCAGCAGGGGGATGAACGCTGATGATTCGGAAGCCGTACACGCTCACGTGCTCGACGTGCCATGGGGCCAACGGTCGCGGACAGTTCATCGTTGGTCACTATGCGACCGATTCTGCGGCTGCAATGGCGTGGAAAGAGCACGAGTCGACAGATGGCCACCGCATGAACGAAGTTCATGAGTCGAGAGCGTCACGACGATGAACGCCCCTCAGAAGCTCGCCACGCCCGCCGAGGCGGCGGCATGGCTCGACATTAAACCGCGCCGCCTCGCAGCGCTACGACGGGCCGGGGAAGGGCCAAAGCCCACCGTGCTTGGCCCTCGCACCATCCGGTACGCATGGCGTGACGTCATCGACTACGCGGCGGCCTGCCGGGCAAGGGCCAATGGCCGGGCGTGAGGACCTCTGGGACCACGAGTACCGCACCAAGCAGCGGCCCAGGATCCTCGCCCGAGACGGCTACACCTGCCAGGCCTGCGGTGCCACGCCCGAGGGCCTACGCCAAGGGATGAGCGACCTGACCGCCGATCACATCGACCCCATGAAGCGAACCCGGCGCAAGCGATACGCCGATCACGAACTCATCACCCTGTGCCGCTCATGCAACAGCCGCAAGGGAGCCAAGGTCGACGCACGTATCGACTACCGAAACAACAAATACCAATAGGGAAAAGGCCATGACCGACTGGTTCATGCTCCGGTTCGCACGGTTCGATGGCCCGAGTTTTCTGTAGACCCCCCTTCCCAGCCCCGCCCATTCTGGGATTCTTCCCGATCAGCCCAAATATTTGAGAAAGAGAGACGATGACTGACCAACTGGCCGGAGCCGCCAAAAATCTTGCGAACGAGGACGACGACGAGACCTACACCGAGTCCGTCAGGCGGTTTGTGGAGTCCGCGTCGTACCTGACCGAAGAGCACCGGCCCGCGCTCAAGGTGCTCCGGTCCATCGCCAAGGAACTCGACTCCGGCAAGCTGCAAGCGGCCCTCGTCTCGCAGTTCACCCTGACCTACCGGGCGCTCGTCCAGGCTGGCGGCTCGAAGGGCGGCGGGGGCGACGACGAAACCCTGCCGCCGCCGCTCTGGGACTGATATGAGTCTCCTGCTCGAAGCACCCGCGCCTCCGGTAGCCGCCTGGCCTCCGGCCCGCTACACCCTACCGTTGACGGTCGACCACGACTCGCTCTTCCACCACTTCGAGAGACCACTCCGCTCGGCGTGGATGGCAACCAATCACTACGACCTCGAACCGTGGCAGCGCCAGCTCCTGCACGCCGTGACTGAGCTGCTCGCGGACGGGCACCTCCGATACTCCGAGGTCGTCATCAGCCTCGGCCGACAAAACGGGAAGACCGAGATTCTCGGCGCCCTCGGACTGCTCTTCATGCTCGCCAAGCGTGCCCCGCTCGTCATCAGCATCGCGTCGAGCGCAGAGCAGGCCCGCCTGGTTTACGACCGCGCTTCCAAGGTCGCGAACGGCTATGGGCCGCTCCGTCGTCGCTTCCGCAAGCTCACCGAAACCCGGGGCCTCGCGACCATCACGGGGGGCGCCTGGGAGATCAAAGCGGCCAAGTCGGCCAGCATCCATGGGCAACCC
>JAODMX010000403.1 GCA_025464735.1 Frondihabitans sp.
TCGCACCCCTGTTTTTGAGAAGCTGTCAAGTGTTTTGTGCACAGGTGCTGCTTGATGACGCAACCTTCAACCCCCGATTCAAGCAATTTTGCACACAGCTGATGTGGAATGAGAAAGGCCTGGTCAGGATCCTTTTCTGGCGAGAATTTTCTTCTTCCTCCACAGGTCTATCCACAGTTATCCCCAGTCTTCTCCGGCGTTTCTCCCACATTATCCACAAGCCCATCCACAGGGGTGTTTGGCCTAGGGGTCGTCGAGTCCCTAGTGTGTGACAGCGCCCTCGAGCCGGGGCCGAATCGACGATCGAACGAAGTGCCTGGGGTGTCTCGATCGCCGCTTCGCCATGCTCTGCGGCGTGTTCGCGCGCGTCTCCGCCAGTGGTGTCGGAGGGTGGCGGTAGAACAACATCAAGGATCGAATTCAGTCATCACCCAAAGCCGCAGGAGGCCACCGTGTCGATAGCCCATTTGGGACTAGCCACCAGCGACGCGTCGGGCGACCGCGGCGGCAACCCCAACGGCTACGACGGCGGCAACCCGTACGACCGCCGAACGCCCCCGCACGACCTTCTAGCCGAGCAGTCGACCATCGGCGGCATGCTCCTCAGCAAAGACGCCACGGCCGACGTCATCGAGACGGTTCGCGCCGGCGACTTCTACCTGCCGAAGCACGAGGTCATCTTCAACGCGATCCTCGGTCTCTACTCGCACGGCGAGCCCACCGACGTCATCGCGGTCACCGACGAGCTGACGAAGACGGCTGAGCTCACGCGGGCAGGGGGCGCGGAGTATCTCCACACGCTCACCGGCCTCGTGCCGACCGCGGCGAACGCGGGCTACTACGCCTCGATCGTGGCCGAGAAGGCCGTCCTGCGGCGGCTGGTGGAAGCCGGTACGCGCATTGTCCAGATGGGTTATGCCAGCGAGGGCGAGGTGATGGACCTCGTGAACAACGCCCAGGCCGAGGTCTTCAACGTCGCAGGCGGTGTCCAGACCGAAGACTACGTTCCGCTCACCGACGCCGTCACCGTCGCCATCGACGAGATCGAGGCGGCCAAGGGCCGCGACGGCCAGATGACGGGCGTGCCCACCGGTTTCGCCGGGCTCGATGCGCTCACGAATGGTCTGCATCCTGGTCAGCTCATCATCGTGGCTGCGCGACCCGCACTCGGCAAGTCGACGCTCGCCCTCGACCTCTGCCGCGCCGCGAGCGTCAAGTACAACCTGCCGTCGGTGTTCTTCTCGCTCGAGATGGGGCGCAGCGAGATCGCGATGCGCCTGCTCTCGGCCGAGTCGAGCGTTCCCCTGCAGAACATGCGCAAGGGCACCGTCGACTCCCGAGACTGGACGACGATCGCTCAGACCCGTGGCCGCATCAACGATGCCCCGTTCTACATCGACGACTCCCCCAACATGACCCTGGTCGAGATCCGCGCCAAGTGCCGTCGCCTCAAGCAGCAGGTCGGTCTCAAGCTCGTCGTCATCGACTACCTCCAGCTGATGACCTCCGGCAAGAAGGTCGAGAACCGCCAGCAGGAGGTCTCGGAGTTCTCGCGGGCCCTCAAGCTCATGGCGAAAGAGCTCCAGGTGCCGGTCATCGCCCTCTCCCAGCTCAACCGTGGCCCCGAGCAGCGCGCCGACAAGAAGCCGGCCCTCTCCGACCTCCGCGAGTCCGGCTCCCTCGAGCAGGACGCCGACATGGTCGTGCTCCTCCACCGCGAGTCCGCCTACGAAAAAGACAACCCGCGCGCCGGCGAGGCCGACTTCATCGTCGCCAAGCACCGCAACGGCCCCACCGACACGATTACCGTGGCGTTCCACGGGATGTTTTCCCGGTTTGTGGACATGCCTTCGTAGGGGGCATCTTGTGGCTTCCAAAACGAAATGTCGCTTTCCACACATTCGTGTCGTATCGGGTCGCTTCTAGTGTCGCCTGACACCTCCGAACGTTCGATCGTGATGCGTCTCCGAGTGGACGCAATTGCCCGCAAGGGAACAGCGGACGAGCGTTTCGGAAGAGGCCGTGTCAACACGCTCTTCTTGACGGTCATCCACCGTGTTCAGTCCGTTGAAGGGGTACCGCCACGAGGGTGAAGGCGATCGGGGCGGCATCGTCGGGCCGCCGGTCGTGGTGTCCGATGGGTCGGCGGTTGGCCAAAGGTTCGACGATCCTGGTCCACTGGTCGAGGACGTCGCGCAGTTCGTCTGGTGTGAGGTAGAGCAGGCTTTCCCTGGTACCTGGGAGTGCGTGCCAGCGTTCGTCTTCGTTCTGGCGCCTGTTCTGCCAGTCGCTGAGGTCGTGTGCGGCCTGTTCGACGGTGTGTTGTTCCAGAAGGTCGGCGGGTGCTCGGGAGTCCGGGTCCGTGGCTTCGATGCGGAACGAGGTTGAGGTGACGCGCCAGGGGTGGGCTCGTGCGTCGGTGGTCCCGGCGGCTTCGACGAAGCCGTACTTGGCGAGCTGTCTGATGTGGTGGCTGGCGAGACCGTGGCTGATGTTTAGCAACCGCGAGGCGTCGGCGGAGGTCAGTGTTCCCTCGCGGGCGATGAGACCGTAGAGCTTCCGTCGGAGTGGGTGTGCGAAAGCTCGCAGGGCGAGGGGGTTGTCGACGGTGCGCGTGCCGACGGTGGGTGGGACGGGCATGTTCGGCATCTTTGGAAGCTTACGGCGGGATGTCACACCCGAACCGGAGCCAGGACCGCTGCAGGGTGTCGCCGAGAGGCCAGGAAGATGAGGGCGATCACGCTCACAAGCACGTAGACGGCCCCCTGGGTGCAGATCACGGGAATGATTCCGAGGGTGGTCGCGAGGGTCCCGGCGGCGAGGGTGCTGAGGAGCATGGCTGCGTTCTGGAGAGTCAACAGCGACCCGAACACCCGCCCGCGGACGAGATCGGTGGTGTTCCCTTGGAAAAGGGTCAGCATCCCGGCATTCACCGCGGCTCCGGGAAGTCCGACGAGGCCGATGAGCAGGACCGCCGGCCAGGCGGACCGGTCGAGGACCGGGTAGAGGAAGAGCACAAGATCGAGAAACCCGAATGCGAGAGTGCCCCAGGCGAAGAGCGCCCGCGGGCTGGAGTGGCGCCCTACGAGGGTGATGATCAGACCGCCCAGGATCCCGCCGACCGCCTGTGCGGCGAGGAGATTTCCGTAGAGCCTCGCGTTCCCATTCAGCACGCCGCTCACGAACGGAGCGAAGAGCGTCCCCATAGCCCCCTCACCGACACCCGAAAGCACAAAGTAAGACGCGATCACGAGCAGGATTCGGCTCCGCCGCAGAGTGGCCAGCCCCGCACGCCAGTCGTGAAAGAACTGGGCACGTTCGAGTGTCGACGGCGTGGGTCGATGCCGGATCGCCACGACGAGAAGCGCGGCGATGATGAAGCTGACGGTGTCCGCGATCGCGAGAGCGGTGAGTCCGCCGGTGGTGATGATGATCCCGCCGAGGGCGGCGCCGACGAGACGGGCGACATTTCTCACCTGGGCGTTCAGGCCGTTGACGGTGACCAAGTTCTCCGAGTTCCGAACCAAGCCGGGGAGGAGGCTGGCTTGCGCGGAGGTGAAGAAGGGTGAGAGGCAGTTCGTGGCGGCGACGACGATGAAGATGATCCACACCGAACCAGACCCGTGCACGAGAACGAGCGGCCACATGACTGCCGCCGCCAACAAGTTCGTCCCGATCATCATTCGGCGTCGGTCGCGACGGTCCACGACCACTCCCGCGATCGACCCCAGCACTACCTGAGGAATCTGCGTCGCGAGCAGAACCCCGGCCGAGGCGAGGGTCGAATGCGTGAGGAGGTACACCTGGAACGCGATGCCGGTGTCGAGAAGCCAGTCGCCGGTTTGCGAAACCAGGCTGGCAGTCAGGAACACTGACAGATCTTTGTTGCCCCTCAACGCAGAGCTCCAGCGCGCAACACCAACCGGCTTTACCAAGGACATGCTTGACATCGTTGTCTGCGTCTGCATCAATGTCAAGCATATGCTTGGTATAGGGCGCCGCGATCGGCGGAGTCGCCTCGAGTGGCTGCTGACGCCCTCGCACGCGACCTACGGGCCGCTGAAGTCGTCGACCCGTTGGTGTCGTTCGACGAGGTCATGTTCGGAGGATGAGCGGGCTTCCCCGGAAATCTCGAGCAACGTGGTGATGGACCGACCATGCGTGCGGTTGTGATGTCGGTGATGCCCTATGCCTCCATGGCCTCCATGACGACGGCGATCGCGTCGCTGTCGAACTTGGTGAATCGGAGGCGCTCATCCCGCTCCGTGATGCTGACGAGCATGTCCGGGGCGTCAAGGATCGTGATGTGATGCCTTCGTCTCGGGGCCCGGTCAGACTTCTCGGGGCCCGGTCCGATTGTCGGTACGCGGTCAGCGGACGCGTTTGATCGGGATGATGACGAGGGCGCCGAGGATGCTGGCGATTCCCGCGCCCCAGATCAGGGCCGTGTAGTTCTCGCCCGCTGCGGATCCGAGCTTCAGAAGGACGAGTCCAACGGCAGGGGCGAGCGATTGCGGGAGCGCGTTGGCGATGTTGATGACGCCGAGGTCTTTTCCGGGGCGGTCGGCGTTGGGCAGGACGTCGACGACGAGCGCCGTGTCGACGGCGGTGTAGATGCCGTACGCGAGTCCCATGACTACCTCGGCCAGGTAGAACACGCCGAGGGTGCTCGAGTGGGCCAGGATGATGAGCCCGATCGCGAACACGAAGGTCGACCCGCCGACGAAGATCTTGCGGCGGTGCAACCGGTCGGAGACGTAGCCGGAGACGAGTGAACTGAGGAGGAGCGCGAACGTGTAGAGCAGGACGCCGAAGGCCACAGCCGCTGCTGCCTTGGCGCTTGAGAGTCCGATGCGATCTTCCATGTAGAAGAGTCGGTAGGTCGTGAACATGAACGCGGAGAAGGTGATCAGGAAGCGCGACCACCAGGCGAAGGCGAAGTCGGGATTCTTGATCGGATTGGTCCAGAACGACGAGACGATGTTGACAAAGGTGAACGGCTTCACCGGGTTTGTCGGAAGGACATCTTTCGCGACGAACACGTAGACGATGACGCACAGGACTCCGAACACGCCGGGTGCGAGGAACAGCACCGGCAGGTTGCCGATCAGATAGACGGCGAGGTAGATGCCCGCCAGGATCGAGACGTTCTGCGCGATTGCGATGACGCTCGAGGCGCGGCCTCGCTGCTCGATCGGAACGTTGTCGGCGAAGCTTGCAATCAGCGCGGCGGACGCGGCATTGGAGGCGACCTGGCAGAGGAGCCAGGCCAGCGTGATTGTGAGCAGATCGGTCGAAGCGGCAACGAGACCCAGTCCGATGGCCAGACCGACGATCCCCCCGAGCAACCAAGGGCGGCGGCGCCCCCACCTCGTGCGCGTCCGATCGCTCAGAGCACCGAACAACGGATTCGAGATGAGGGCGCCGAGGGCGCCGATCGGAAGCACCGTTCCGATGATCGAAGCAGGATCGCCCGGGTTCAGCTCCTGAGCCTTCAACTGCATGCTGACGAAGATCGGCGACAGGATCGCGATGAAGATTCCGAACTGCGCCAGGCCGAGGCCGGCAAGGTAGACGTTTGACACTCGTGTGGTGGCAGTGGGGGTGGTCAATGGGTGGAGCCCGGGAATTTCGGTGGACAACGACGCCTCCTTGAGTCGGATGTGCAAAGCGAGGGCCCTCGGCGCCAATTTAGCTCGTGCTAAGCTTTGTGCTGGCGATCTTAGCTCGTGCTAAGTGACGACATCAAGTCCCTTTTGAGATGGAGTTCTCCGGTGACGTTCACGGCCTTCCCGGAACGTGCACTCTTTCGACCTGGCGCGGGCGACCCGGCTCTGAGCTGGGGGCTCATCGGCCCGGGCTGGATCGCCGACGAATTGGTGTCTACGATCCACGAGCTCTCCACATAGCGCTTCGTCGGGGTCGCACCGAGATCGACGTGGTCTACATAGTCCGCTCCCGGCATCCATCTTGCGGGCGGTGTGGCGGCCATTGCCGCCGGCAAGCATGTGTCCTCATCGAGAAGCATTTGGCGTCGACGGCCATCGAATGGCAGAAGCTGGCCGACGCGGCGCGAGCAGCAGGTGTGTGCTTGATGGAGGCGATGTGGAGCCGGGACCTCCCGCAGGCCTCAGTGATCACGACATTGCTTGCGGACGGTGCGTTCGGACAGATCCGGGAGGTTCTCGCAAGCCACGGGCAAGGCAGCAACCCGGATCCGGAGCATCGTCTGTCGGTGCCATCACCGAGAGCGGTATCGAGGCGTCTTCGTCTCTGATCCTGAACCACGAGGGTCGGGCTCGGTCGACGCTGACGACTTCTATGATCACGCGCACCCCGAATTCGGCGGTCATCGCCGGGGCCGAAGCGCACCTCCACCTTGCCCCCACGTTCTACAACCCGACGACCCTCGCGATCCTTGGCAACGACCACTTCGCGACACCTCAAATCTGGGACGATCCGACCCACCTCCGAGGATTCGCCGCTCTGTCCTGGGAGGCGACGGCGCTGGCGACGTTCGTTGGCGAGGGGTCGATCGGGCGTGCCGAGCGAGTCTCGAGCTGACCGCAATCGGCACGTCACGGCGACCGCGAACCTGTTGAGTTGGCTCAGCGTGTAACGGGTCGGCAGGCGGCCCAAGCCACGGCCAGCGTGACGACCAGCGGCGAGAGCAGGTCTGCGACCGGCGACGTCCACGACGGCTCTGGGTCGCGGACGTGACCTCCGTCGTCGCCCCGTCCCCCGGCACCGTTGGCGACAGCTTCGATAACGCTCTCGCGGAAGCGGCGAACGGGCTCTACAAGACCGAGCTGACCCGCCAGCGCGGCCCGTGGCGCACCGTCGAACAGGCTGAACTGGCGACGCTGGAATACGTGTGGTGGTGGAACAACCGGCGGCTCCACTCCGAGCTGGACTACGTCACCCCGATGGAGGTTGAGCGAGCCTATTATGCTGACCTCGAATCAGCCCGGCCGGCACCCACCGGACCAGGCAGCAAGGAGGAACTACACCCAGGCCGATTCGGGGTCTAGCCGACACGCGACGAGTTGACGGCCCTCACGAGTTCCCAGCCCACCGTTCATCGGGATCGCCGCCTGGCCCAGCGGGCCTCCCGGCGATGCTCGACGACGTACGCGGGCAGGATGACGGCGGCCACGACCATGGCGGCGATGATCAGCATCACGCTTGAGCCGGTGAGGGCGACCTGGACGCGGGTCACGACGTCGGCGACTGCCGTGGAATCCTGCGACCCGACGGCAGAGGCGCCGAGCGCGACGAGCACCGCGAGGCCCAACGAGCTGCCCAGCTGGTGAGCCGTGTTCAGTACCCCGGAGGCGGCGCCACCGTCTTCGGCGCGCACCCCGTGGATGCCGAAGCTGGTGAGCGGCGCGAATGCGAGGCCCTGTCCGAGGCCGATCAGGATCATCGGCAGGCCGACGTCGAGGAGGTAGGAGCTGCCGGCGGTGATGCGGCTGAGCCACGCCATTCCGATCAGGGTGAACATGACGCCGGCGAACAGCAGGGCCAGCGGCGGCAGACGGCGGCTGAGTTGGGGCACCAGCAGAGCCACCACGAAGTTGACGATCGTCATGGGCAGGTAGCCAAGGCCGGCCTGGAGGGGTGTCCAGTGGAAGACGTCTTGCAAGAACTGGGTGACGAAGAAGAAGAATCCCATCATGGCGCCCAGGTAAAGGAACCGGATGGCGTAGGCACCGGAGCGCTCCCTGCTGACGAAGATGCGGAGCGGCATGATCGGTTGGCCTGCCCGGGCTTCGTTCACGACCAGGAGCACCAGCAGGACGACACCGAGGGCGATGGCGCCGATCGTGACGGGTGAACCCCAGCTGAGATCGGTCGACGAGACGACGCCGTAGATCAGCGAGCCGACTCCGAGGGTCGAGAAGAGCGCCCCGCGCACGTCGAAGGTGCCGGGAGTGCGGGGCTGTTCGATGAGGTAGCGGACGCCGAGAATCACCATGACGATCCCGATCGGCACGTTGACGAAGAAGCCGACCCGCCAGGAGAGAAGGTCGGCGAAAAGACCGCCGATGACCATGCCAAGGCTCGCGCCGATGCCTGCGGTAGCGGCGTACCAAGCGACTGCTCGGTTGCGTTCCTTGCCGGCCGGGAACGTGGCCGTGAGAAGTGACAGCGACGTGGGTCCGACGATGGCGGAGCCGATGCCCTGGAGGGCGCGCGCCCCAATCATCCAGTCGCCGGTCGGCGAGGCGCCGACCGCCATCGAGGCGACGGTGAAGAGGACGAGTCCGACGATGAACAGCCGTCGACGTCCCAGGATGTCGCCCGCGCGGGCAGCGAGGAGGAGCAGACCGCCGAACGTGAGGGTGTAGGAGTCTTGGATCCAGGAGAGCCCGGTGCTCGAGAAATGCAGGGTCGCCTGGATGGACGGCAGTCCGGTGAAGATGATCGAGTTGTCGAGGATGATCATGAAGTAGCTGACCAGGATGATGATCAGGATCCCGGTCCGGTGAACGGGTGTCACCGTCGCCCCGGAGTCCGCGTCAGCGGCCGTTGTAGTCGTCATCAGTGATGTGCTCGGCCGGGGTAGACGTCGAAGACGTTGCCGTCGCGGTCGCCGAAGCGCGCAACGCCCTGCGTCACGCGCAGGTACTGTCCTCGGGCGTGGGGATGCCACGCCGTCCGGGCGCCGGGTGCGAAGCGGACGGTGGCGACGGTCATGCGTTGGTCGTCGGTGTGCGGGGTTCGATCTGCATGAGGGGTCTCCTGTGGGCTGGGTGGTCGGAGGGCTAGTCGGCGAAAACGGTCTTGGCGACGGTCACAGCAGACATGGCGCGCGGCCAGCCGGCGTAGAACGCAAGGTGGATGATCGCCTCGGTGATCTCGTCCTCGGTGACGCCGTTCTCTTTGGCCAGGCGAAGGTGGCCGACGAGCTGCTCGGTGCTGCCGTTGGTGATCAGTGCGGTCACCGTGACCAGGCTTCGGTCCCGCTTGGACAGAGCAGGGCGCTCCCAGATGTCTCCGAACAGGACATCGTCGGTGAGGGAGACGAGTTTCGGTGAGAAATCACCGATGGCTTTCTGAGCGGCGGTCACGGCTTCACCAGGACCTTCAGCGCCTCGCGGTCGGCCATGGCTTGGTATCCGGCGGGGACCCCGTCGAGATCGACGGTGCGGTCGAACACGCGGCCGGGCTCGATGGTGCCGTCGAGGATGAGGGGCAGCAGCTCGTCGATGTAGGCGCGAGCCGGGGCGACGCCGCCGGTCAGAGTGATATTGCGCATGAACTCCGGGAACCCGAGGGGTACCTCGGCGAACTGGGGTGCTCCGACGCGGCTGATGGTGCCGCCGTCGCGGACGACGGCGATCGCGGTGTCGAGGGCGGGCTTGAGGCCGACGGCCTCGAGGACGATGTGGGTGCCCACGCCTCCGGTGAGCTGCTTGATGGCTGCGATGCCGTCTTCGCCGCGCTCGGCGACGACGTCGGTGGCTCCGAATTCGCGGCCGAGGTCGGTGCGCGCCTGGTGGCGGCCCATCAGGATGATCTTCGACGCGCCGAGGAGTGTGGCGGAGAGAACCGCGGAGAGTCCTACGGCACCGTCGCCGATGACGGTGACGGTCTTGCCGGGAGCTACGCCGCCCATCTTCGCGGCGTGGTAGACGGTCGACATGACGTCGGAGAGGCTGAGCAGCGACGGGATCAACTTCTCGTCGAAGCCCGCGGGAACGACGACGAGGGTGCCGTCGGCCTGGGGGACGCGAACGATTTCGCCCTGGCCGCCGTCGCCGTCGGTGCCGCCCCAGTGGCCACCGTGGATGCAGGAGGTCTGGAGACCGTCGAGACAGAACTCGCAGGTGCCGTCGGAGGACACGAACGGGGCGATGACGAAGTCGCCCACCGCGATGCCGGTGACCTCGGATCCGACCTCCTCGACGATGCCGACGAACTCGTGCCCCATGGCGGAGCCGTGCTCGGTCAGGGGTTTGGAGGCGTAGGGCCAGAGGTCGCTGCCGCAGATGCAGCCGGCGACGACGCGGACGAGAGCGTCGGTGCGCTCTGTGATCGCCGGATCCGCGACGGTCTCGACGCGGACGTCGCCGGCGCCGTACATCAGTGTTGCTCGCATGTGGGGGCTCCCTTTCGTTGATCTGAACCGCTTCCCAGCCAAGCGGGCTTCGCGGGCGCGTGAGAGTCCCCACCGTTACGGGTACTGCGAGAACCTCCCAGGTGTGAGGGGACTGACGTACGGTGCTGTTGTGGACAACAAGACCGATATTCGCGACTTCCTGGCGTCGAGACGCGCTCGGATCACCCCTGAGCAGGCGGGCCTGCCTGACTTCGGGGGTACTCGCCGGGTGGCGGGACTCCGACGTGAGGAGGTCGCCATGCTCGCCGGCGTGAGCGTCGACTACTACGTCCGGCTCGAGCGCGGAAACCTCGGCGGGGTCTCCGAGAGTGTCCTTGAGTCCCTCGCCCGCGCGCTTCACCTCGACGACACCGAGCGGGCGCACCTGTTCGATCTCGCCCGCACCGCGAACTCCTCCGTCGGCACGCGGCGGCGAGTGCCGACGAACCGGGTTCGCCCGGGTGTCCAGCGGCTCCTCGACTCCATCTCCGCGCCCGCGTGGGTGCGAAACGGTCGGATGGACATCCTTGCGTCGAACACACTCGGGCGTGCGCTTTACTCGCTGGTTCACGAGAGTCCACTGTCTCCGCCGAACACGGCGCGGTTCTGTTTCCTTGACCCGCGGGCCGTCGACTTCTGGCCGGACTGGGACAAACTGGCGTCGGAGACGGTCGCGAGTCTCCGCACCGAGGCTGGACGCAACCCGTATGACAAGGGTCTGACCGACCTGATTGGTGAGCTGTCCACCCGGAGCGAGGAGTTCCGGATCCGGTGGGCAGCTCACGATGTTCACCAGCACCGGTCCGGGGTCAAGAAGATCCAGCACCCGGTCGTCGGTTACCTCGAGTTGACCTACGAGGCCATGGAGCTCGTGACCGACCAAGGCCTCACCTTGCTCGCCTACAGCGCGGAGCCGGGTTCTCGAGACGCCGAGGGCCTCGAACTCCTTGCCAGCTGGGCTGCAACCGAAGCCCGCGAGGCATGTGACTCGCGTTCCGTCGATGGGCTCTCTCATGCCCACCGAACCGAGCGCAAGCTAGAAGGAGGAGAGCAGCCATGACCGGACGCCCCACGACCGTGCTGGTCGTCGGATCGACCGGAAGTGTCGGACGCCACGTCGTCGACGAGGCGCTCCGCCAGGGTTATGCCACCCGCGCCCTCGTCCGTGACGCCTCACGGAGTGGCCGACTGAACCCGGACGTCGAGACTGTGGTCGGAGAGCTGACCGACGTCGCCGACCTGACGGAAGCCTTGGCCGGGATCGACGCCGTCGTCTTCACTCAGGGGGCGTCGTACGGCGACGCGTCCGCCGCCGAGGCCGTCGACTACGGGGCCGTTGCGAACACGCTCACCGCCCTCGGCGGCCGACGCGTGCGCATCGCCCTCATGACGAGCATCGGCGTGACCCGGCGAAACGCGACGCATGACTGGAAGCGCCGCGGTGAGCGGCTGATTCGCGCAAGCGGCAACGCGTATACGATCGTTCGGCCCGGCTGGTTCGACTACAACGACGAGGACCAGCTCGAGATCACGCTGTTGCAGGGCGACACTCGCCACGCCGGAAACTCCAACGACGGGGTCATTGCCCGCGCGCAGATCGCCCGCGTGCTCGTCGACAGCCTGTCCTCCGACGCGGCGGATCACCGAACCTTCGAGCTGGTGGCCGAGCGCGGCCCGGCCCAGGAGGATCTCGAGTCGACTTTCGCGCGCGCGGAGCAGGATCCTGCGGGCTCGCTCGACGGGGTGCACGACCAACCGAACCTGCCCCTCGCTGCCGAACCGGATCGGGTTCGCGCGGATCTCGCCCGTCTCACCTCCCGCTGAACCCAGCCCGAAAGCCCTCATCGCCGAGTGCCGCTTCGTCGGCGCGGCGCAGGTAGTCGTCGAGGACCGGCTCACGGACGGGTCAGGCCTCGGGGATGTCGCGTCCGAAGGCTGCGATGGTGACGTCTTCCGGGGCGGGGCCGCCGCGGACACCCCTGTCGAGGCTGTCGAGGGCGCTGATCTCGTCCGCGCTGAGGTCGAAGTCGAAGACGTCGAAGTTTTCGTCGATTCGGTCGCGTTTGACGGACTTCGGGATGACCTGGCGGCCTTCCTGAATATGCCAGCGAAGCATCACCTGTGCGGGCGATTTGCCGTACTTCGTTGCGATTGCGACGATCACCGGCTCGTTGAAGGTCGTTCGATCGCTGCTCCCCCGGTAGCTGGTGATCCCGCCGATCGGGGACCAGGCCTGCGTGAGGATCCCCGCCGCCGCGTCAGCGTCCTGCACGTCGTTCTGGGTGAAGAAGGGATGCCGCTCGACCTGGTTGATCGCCGGCACGATCGACGTCTTCTCGAGGAGGTCTCGGAGGTGATTCGGCATGAAGTTGCTGACGCCGATGGAGCGAACCTTGCCGTCGGCGAGAAGCTGCTCGAGGGCGCGGTAGGAGTCGACTGTCTTGTCGAATTCGCCGGGGAGCGCTTGGTGCAGAAGGAGCAGGTCGATCTGATCCACGCCGAGCTTGTCGGCGCTCTTGTCGAAGGCGTGGAGGGTCGAGTCGTAGCCGTAGTCGCTGATCCAGACTTTCGTCTCAATGAAGATCTCAGACCTGTCGACGCCGGAACGGCGGATACCTTCGCCGACCTCATTCTCGTTCGCGTAGGCAGCGGCGGTGTCGATCTGCCGGTAGCCGATTTCGAGGGCGGACTGGACGGCAGCGACCGTCTCTTCCGGCGATGTCTGGAAGACACCGAGCCCGATCTGAGGGATCTCGATGCCGTTGTTCAGCGTGAATGTGGTCATGCCTCGACGCTACGGCGGGATGCTGGTGGCGTGGGAGGTGCTGCTGGTCACCCCTTCGACGTTCGCAATGACGGTTCGGGGGAAGTAGTCCGACTGCCGCGAAACCCACCCGGCCGTGACAATCTTGATCGATGACCCGGATCCGGCACGCCACGGCACCTGACGGCACGAGTCCGGCCCTGGCCGAGCTCGTGGAGCGACTCGGGGAAGCCGTGCTGACCTCCGCGGAGGACATGGGGCAGTTTCGCGGCGACGCCTCCCGCGCCGAGATCGCTGCGCTCCCCCTCGCAGTTGTGGCCGCGCGCACGACCGCCGACATATCGACGGCACTGGCGTGGGCGAACCGCCACGGGATCCGAGTCTCGGTTCGAGGGAGCGGAACGGGCCTCGCGGGCGGCGCGGTGGCCTACCCGCAGGGGCTCGTGATCTCGCTCAGCCGGATGTCGAGGATCCTTTCGATCGACCCGGCATCACGTCTCGCGCGGGTGGAGGCCGGGGTCATCACGGCCGATATCGACGATGCCGCCGCGGAGTTCGGTCTCATGTACGCGCCGGATCCGGCAAGCTACCGTCAGTCGACGATCGGCGGCAACATCGCGACGAACGCCGGCGGACTCCGGTGCGTCAAGTACGGCGTCACGGCAGACAGCATCGCGGGGCTCGAAGTCGTGCTCGCGAACGGCGACGTGATCTCGACGGGATCCGACACCCGCAAGAATGTCGTCGGCTACGACCTGACGCACCTGTTCGTCGGCTCCGAAGGCACGCTCGGCGTCGTGACAGCTGCGACGGTTCGCCTGCGGCCTCGTCCCGTCGGCGCCACAGTCACCTTCCGGGCGCTCTTCCCGACGACGGCCGCGGCGGGGAAGGCCGTCGACTCGATCATGGCCGGATCCGTCGTCCCGGAGATGCTGGAGCTGATGGACCGGCTCAGCGTCGAGATCGTCGAGAAGCACTACCCGACCGGTGTCGACACGGGGTCGGCCGCCGCGGTGCTCGTCGGGCAGTTCATCGGGGCCACTGCGGCCGACGATGCGAGCGCCGCCCTGGAGCAGTGTCGACGCGCCGGATCCGTGTCGGTCGAGTCCGGTGAAGGCGACATCCTGCTTGAGGCGCGTCGCGTCGCCAGCAGGGCACTCTCCGCGGAGGGGCTTCGCGTCTCCTCCGATGTTGCCGTTCCGATTTCGCGGCTGGCCGAGATGTTCGCCGCGATCGATCGGATCAGCAGCGAGGAGGGCGTGCCCATTCCGACCTTCGCGCATGCCGGCGACGGCAACCTGCATCCCTCCGTCATCGTGACCAGCGACGACCAGGAGACCCTGGACCGAGCCGAACGGATCCTCGAGCGGATCAGCACCGAAGCACTGCGCCTCGGCGGGACCCTCTCGGGTGAGCATGGCGTCGGTTCCTTGAAGTATGCCTCGCTTGGCAGGCAGCTCGATCCCGCGACGCTTGCCACCCACCGCGCGATCCGCCTGGCCCTGGATCCGAATCAGATCCTGTCACCGGGACGCGGCGTCTGAGCGCGCGCTCGCCGTGTCGGCGCTCGAGATCGAATTGAGTCGTGGCGGCCGTGCCCCCTCGGGCAGTCGCTCACCGGGCCAAATGGCAACGCCTCACACCGACCCGACAGTCTTGATGTTTCACATGGAGAATGTCAAGATGGGGGCTGGGCTCTAGAGCCCAACCCCCAGGTTGCTGCGTTGCAGCGCAGCACCCTGCTCGACGGAGAGCCCGGCGAGATTACTCACCCAAGGAGTGAGCAATGAAACAGTCTAAATTCCGTTTCCTGAGAACCAAGTCTTCACTAGTTGCTCTGGCGGCCGTCCCGGTACTCCTAGTGGCGATTCTGCCGACAACGGCGAATGCTAGCGAGCCGAACAAGACACTCGAAGTCGAGCTAGATGGACTCGCTGCGCGGGGCATAGTCGTCGATCCCAGCTTCGATGCGACACACGCTTCGATCGCCGTTGACGGAGTCGAAACGTCGGACCCGTCCGGTCGCGCAGTGTGCCCAGATCGTGCCGCGGTTGCTCTGACCCACTGGGTTCAATCTGGTCAAGGGTGTTCCGTTGTCGGTACCACAGTGAGCACGAAGGTGAACTTCAAATGGTATCTCCATAGCGGTTCCGCTTCGGCGGCGTCGGTCCTCGCGCGCGGCTTCAACTCGAAGGCTGTTCCGACTTTTTACGAGTGCGGCAGCGGAACAGGGCGCAATAAGGCCATCCCGTGGGGCAAGGTTGCCTCGGCGAAGTACATAAAGATGCTCGCCAATAAGGGCTGGGGCGGGATTCAGTGGTCCTGATTTCCCAAATCCGTCGCCGTCAGATTCTCAGTGTGGCGGCGACGGTGATTGCGGCAAGTGTCCTTGTTGGCTGCGCAGAAGGTGCGGCGACGGTGAAGAAGACCTCGCCGCCGCACGAGTCCCCCCGGGCCGTGACGATTCTCGACGCTCGGGATCGGGCCGGCCTGCTCACAGTCTTGAGTGAGCACCTGAGGTGCGAGGGCAAAGACACTCTCCACGATGACTTGACGTCGTACGATTCGATGACGGGTATTGATTGCTACTCGGGCAACGACGGAACATTCATCCGCGTGTACGAGCACTCCACTTCAGTCAATCAAGTGTTACAAGACTGGGCACCCACGCTCGTCGGCTCCCGGGGAGTGCTCCGCGGCGAGAACTGGTTCGTCGTCGGTGACAAGGCGGTGCTGCGGTCGGTGAGTCCACCGGTCCAACAGCCCACCGTGGCACGCAGTGTTGGTCGCCCAACGATGCCGTCCACGAGGCAGGCGGACGAGACCACCTGCGTGCAATTCATGGCGGCCTGGACGCTGAAATTCATCGAGTCTCCGCGCGACTATGAAGGTGACATTGGTCAACTCGACCGGCAATTGCCGGGAGCAGACGCCGAAATCCGGAGCCTGGCAAACGAGCAGCTAGTAGCGCGCATCCGGTCTATCGAAGACGTGGATCGTCGGCAAGCGGCGCTGTCAACAGCTGGCCCCGACATCAAGGAATTCTGCTCGCGGACGACCGAGAAACCTCGTGCATCGGACTCGGCCCCATGACCAACGGTGCTGCCTTGCGGGAATCTCCATCACGACAAGACACCGCGTCGCGACAGTCCGTTCCGGGTCTGGTCGCGGGCGCGCTGTTCGCCACGGGATTCCTCGTACTGCTTC
>JAODMX010000426.1 GCA_025464735.1 Frondihabitans sp.
TTCGGGGCGAGGGCTGCGAGGACCGAGGCCCCGGCGAAGACCGAGACGCCGATGACCAGCAGGCGGCGGCGGCCGTACCGGTCGGCCAGGGACCCGAAGACGAGCAGGAGTGCGGCGAACACGAGCGTGTAGCTCTCCTGCACCCACTGCACCTGGGTCGAGCTGATCGACAGGTCCTTGACGATCGAGGGGTCCGCGACGTTGACGATCGTCGAGTCCACGATGATGAGCGCGACGGCGATGCTGATGAAGACGAGGCCCGCCCAGCGCCGGCGGTCGTTCACGCGCGTCTCCTCGTCACGATCGTCGTCGCCACGACCACGACGACCGCTGCGATCGCGGCGACCGCCGTGGGGATCGAGATCAGCGGGCCGTCCAGCCGGGCGTTCGCGACCCAGGCCAATCCCCAGCAGAGCGAGAGGGTGGGTGCGATGCGCCCGCGCCCGCGGATCGCCATCAGCACGCCCACGATGCCGGCCACGGCAATGATGGCAACGGCCCAGACGTCCCGCGGCCCGCGGAATCCGATTGCGACCAGGTATGCGGTGATGTTGGCCGCGGTCGCGACGCAGACCCAGCCGAGATAGAGACCGATCGTGCCGTCGGTGATCACGGAGTCGACTCGACCGAGGGTCGCGACCGCAGCGCGAGCAAGAAGCACCACACGAGTACCGCGAGCAGCAGCACGATGACCGGCACGCTCAAGGCCAGGAGCCCGAACTGGATGCTGAGTATCCAGGCGGCGTTCAGCAGCAGCGATAGCGCGACCGGGTACCCCAACGTCCGCTGCCGCGGCGAGTGCCGTTGGCTGGGGAAGAACTGCCAGACCGCGTAGGCGAGCAGTCCGAGATAGATGACCGACCAGATCGCGAAGGCCGGCCCGCCGGGTGCTATCGGCGTCGCGTCGGATGCGAGCGCCCCGCCCGCGGCCTTCTGAATGGGCGTGCCACCCGCGGCGCCGGAGCCGATGAACGATCCGACTATGGCGATAATCGCCGACACGACGACCGTGATCTGTCGAAGGGTGTCTTTCACCTGGGCCTCCAATTGCTCAGCTAGCTGACTATCGAACGCTAGCAGTACGGTGGATTCCATGGCAGGGGTTGACGAGATGGCGAGCTGGCCGACCGGTCGGCTGCTTTCCACGGCGGCCCGGCTCGTCGAACACGCGTGGATCGAGGGCCTCGAGAAGCTCGGCCTCACCCACGCCGGCCTCATCGCCCTGCATCTGCTCGAGGCCGGCCCGCTCAGCCAGCGCGAACTCGCCTACCGTGCGCGGGTGGAGGTGCAGACGATGTCGCGCACTCTGGAGCGCCTGGAACGAGAGGGCTACGTGGCGCGGAAGAAGCACCCGAGCGACGGGAGGCGCCACGTGGTGACGCGCACCCCGGCCGGGGACAAGGCGTGGCAGAAGGCTCGCACGCTGGAGGCCGACCTCTTTCCGAAGGCCGAGGACAACGCCGAACTGCGCCAGGCGCTGCTCGGCATCATCGAGGCGACGTCAGCTGGGCGTTTCGGTTGAGCGCTGGGCCGCGATCTGCCGGTGCACGTCGTCCATGTCGAGCGCCTTCACGGCCTCGATGACCTGCTCGAGGGCCGGCTCCGGCAGGGCGCCGGCCTGGCTGAAGACGAGCACGCCGTCGCGGAATGCCATGAGGGTCGGGATCGCCTGGATGCCGGCCATGCCGGCCAGCTGCTGCTCCGCCTCGGTGTCCACCTTGCCGAAGGTGACATCCGGGTGCTTCTCGCTCGCGGCGTCGTAGATGGGCGCGAACATCTTGCACGGTCCGAACCAGTCGGCCCAGAAGTCCACGAGGGTGATGCCGGGCTCGGTGACGGTCTTCTCGAAGACCTCGTTCGTCAGGTTCACGGTGCTCATGTCAGGAGTAAACACCTAGAGAGGTTTCTTACATTCCCGGGCGGGCCACTTTGTGGGATTCCACAACGGTTCGCGCACCGCCATCGGCCGTTTCGTGGGGTGCCGACGACTCTTTTCGCGACCGAAGCACGCGCTCGTACCGTGGATGACATGACCCAGATTGCAGACCGCGCTGCGACGACGACGGCACCCACGACATCCCCTTCTCCCACCATCGACTCCGCCTGGCTGGGCGAGTACCTGCTCGGACAGTGGGCGGAGGCACGCCAGACTTCTCGCGCCCTGATGGCCCGCCCCGAGTTCTGGCGCCAGGAGGGTCTGTCCCTCGCGGAGCAGCGCCAGCGGGTCTTCGGTCAGCTCGGGTTGCTCGTCAAGGAGGGCGGCGTCCATCGCGCGTTCCCGAAATCGCTCGGCGGCAATGAGGACCACGGCGGCAACATCGCGGCCTTCGAGGAGATCGTCACCGCAGATCCGTCGCTGCAGATCAAGTCCGGCGTGCAGTGGGGCCTGTTCGGCGGGGCGGTGATGCACCTCGGCACCGAGAAGCACCACCAGAAGTTCCTGCACGACATCATGAGCCTCAAGGTCCCCGGCGCCTTCGCCATGACGGAAACAGGCCACGGGTCGGATGTCGCGGCCATCGGCACGACGGCGACCTACGACGAGAAGACCGACGAGTTCGTCATCAACACACCGTTCCGTGCGGCGTGGAAGGACTATCTCGGCAACGCCGCCGTTCACGGCACGGCGTGCGTCGTGTTCGCACAGCTCATCGTCAAGGGCGTCAACCACGGCGTGCACGCGCTGTACCTGCCGATCCGCGACGACAAGGGCGCGTTTCTACCCGGCATCGGCGGCGAAGACGACGGCCCCAAGGGCGGCCTGAACGGCATCGACAACGGCCGGCTGCACTTCGACCACGTGCGGGTGCCGCGCGAGAACCTGCTCAACCGCTATGGCGACGTCGACGAGAACGGCGTGTACACGTCGAGCATCGCCAGCCCGGGCCGCCGCTTCTTCACAATGATCGGCACGCTCGTGCAGGGCCGCGTCTCGCTCGACGGTGCGTCGACCGTCGCGTCGAAGCTCGCGCTGCA
>JAODMX010000451.1 GCA_025464735.1 Frondihabitans sp.
GGCGATGACTGCGACAACCGCGAGCCGCGGGGGTGCGCGGACGGGATCGCCGCCAGGAGTCGGCGCGTGTAGGGGTGCTCGGGTGCGCGGAGAACCTCTTCGGTCGGACCCTGCTCGACGACCACGCCGTTCTCCATCACGACGACCCGGTCGGCGAGCCGCTCGACGACGCCGAGGTCGTGGCTGATCAGCACGAGACCCGTGCCGTCCTGCTTCAGACCGTCGAGCAGCGACAGGATCTGCGCCTGGATCGTCGTGTCGAGGGCCGTCGTCGGCTCATCGGCGATGAGGATCTGCGGAGAAAGGGCGATGGCGGCTGCGATCAGGGCGCGCTGGCGAAGTCCACCGGAGAGCTCGGCCGGGAGCTGCCGTGCGCGGAGGCGCGGCTCGGGAACCCCGACGCTCTCGAGCAGTTCCAGCACCCGCTCCTCGCGCGCCTTTCGCGGACCAAACCGATGCAGACGCAGCGGCTCAGCGATCTCGGCACCGACTTTGCGAAGGGGGTCGAGCGAGACGAGGGCATCCTGCAGCACGTAGCCGATGTCGCGGCCTCGCACTCGTCGCCAGGCCTTGTCGTCGAGGGAGGCCAGGTCGGTGTCGACCGCCCGGAGGGTGGCCGCTGAGGTCGTCGAGGTGTGACCGTTCAGGCCGAGCAGGCTCCGCGCCGTGACGCTCTTGCCCGAACCGGACTCGCCGACGATGGCGACGCACTCCCCCGCATTGAGCGTGAAGGAGACGTCCTTCACCACTGTGCGTCCACCGAACGCCACGGTGAGTCGCTCCACTTCGACGAGACGTCGAGGCGACGAATCGACGGGAGCATTGGCGGTGGGTGCCGAGGTGACGCGCGTCTGGGTGGCAGTGCGGGTGTCGGTCATCGGGGGCCTCCTGGCTGGGTGAGGGATTGAATGGCGCGGCCGACACCGGTCAGCGCGAGGGTGAGGAGGACGATCACGACCCCGGGAAAGAAGTCGAGCCACCAGGCCTGCTGCAGGTAGTTGCGGCCGGCGTTGAGCATCGCTCCCCATTCGGGCGCCGGCGGCTGAACCCCGAGGCCGAGGAAGCCGAGCGCGGACGCCCAGACGATCGCCTGCCCGATGCCCAGGGTCACCAGCACCGTGAGCGGCCGGAACGCGTTGGGCAGGACCGTGGTGAGCAGGATCCGGGCCGGTGAATGGCCGAGAGCGCGTTCGGCCTGGACATACGGAGCGGAGCGCACGACGAGCACCTGGCCGCGAACCATCCGGGCATACCCCGGAATCGACGCGACACCGACCGCCAGGATCTGCGTGCCCGCCCCGTTGCCGAAGATGGCGATCAGGATGAGCGCCAGAAGCAGCCCGGGGAACGCGTACAGGATCTCGATCACTCGCGTCACCACGCCGTCGACGACCCGGCCACCGAGACCACCGAGCAGCCCGAGCAGCACCGCGCCGGCGAGACCCAGCGCGGTGGCGCCGACCCCGATGAGGAGGGACTGTCCGGCGCCGTGGACAACCCGCGAGTAGACGTCACGCCCGGACTGGTCGGTACCGAAGATGTGCTGGAGTGTCGGCGCATGGAAGCTGGCCCCGAGATCGATCGCCAGCGGATCCTGCGAGGCGAGAAGCGACGGCCAGAGGGCCGCCACGATCACCAGGGCGACGAACACCGCGGCGACCCAGAACGACACCCGTCGCAGCGGATGGGAGGTGCGACGGACCGGACGCGCGTCGGCGAACGACGGCGTCTCCTGCTCGGCTGCCGGCGGAATGCCGACGACGGCTTCGTCGATGAGTGTCATGCGGGAGCTCCGATCGCGGCGCGCAGCCGGGGGTCGATCGCGATGTACGCGATGTCGGTGAGAAGGTTGGCCACCACGTAGACGAGGGCGACGACGAAGGTGATGCCGATGACGAGGGGCAGATCCTGTGAGTTCACGGCCGTGACGAGCACCTGTCCGATGCCCTGCCTCGCGAAGACGACCTCCGCGATGACCGCGCCCGACACCAGGGATCCGAGACCCCAACCCGACAGGGTGACGCCCGGCAGCGCCGCGTGGCGGAGGACATGGCGGGCACGAACGGCCCCCTCGGACATGCCCCGGGAGCGGGCGGACAGGACGAACGGTTGCTGCAGCTTGTCTTCGAACTCGTCGCGCGTCACCTGCCCGAGGAACCCGGCCAACGGGATCGCGAGCGTGAGCGCGGGCAGGACGAGACCGAGGATCCCCGTGCCGATCACCGGGAACCACTGCAGCCGCACAGCGAAGACGATCAGCAGGACGAGACCGAGCCAGAACTGCGGCAGCCCCGCGGCGATCGTCTCGACGGCCGACCCGACGCGACCCCAGATGCCCCGGCGTCCTGCGGTCGCCAGCGTCGACGTGATCGACAGGACCCAGGCGATCACGAGCGCTGTGACAGTGAGGGACAGCGTCGGGCCGATCTGACCGGCAATAACACTGGTCACCGACTGCTTGAGCGTGTACGACTCACCGAAATCGAGGTGGAGCAGCCCGAGGAGGAACGATCCGTACTGCGCGATCAGCGGCCGATCGAAGCCGTACTGGCTGCGGACGGCCTCGACGGCCTCCTTGGTCGGGTGGGAGGCGGCGCCCCCGAGGATCGCGACGGCCGGGTCGCCGGGCACGAGATGCTCGAGGAAGAAGACGATGGTTCCGACCGCGAACAGCAGCAGGATCGCTTCGACAAGACGCCGGACCACTCGCCGGACGACCCGGAGGGTGGCGCCGTTCACCACCGGGACGGTGGCGAGTGCGGGAGTTGCTGTTGTCATGATCGCTCCGTCAGTTCGTGAGGTAGGCATCGGAAAGCACGGGCTCGCCCTCGGACTTCTCGATCCAGACGCCCTTGAGGCGGTTCGAGATACCGAGCCGGGTCTGGATCGGGTAGAGCGGGAGGCTCCAGGCCTTGGCGGTGACGATCTTCTGCGCTTCGGAGTAGAGCTCCTTCTGCTTGGCCTCGTTGGTGGTTC
>JAODMX010000490.1 GCA_025464735.1 Frondihabitans sp.
CGCTTCGGAATCTCTCTGGCCGAGATAGCGCGCCTCTACGAGACTCTGCCTGCCGATCGGCCGCCGTCGCGCGCCGACTGGCACCGCATCTCGGCCGAGTGGGACGCCCACGTCGAGACCCGGATCCTGGAGCTCACCCGGATGCGCGAGAACCTGTCCGGCTGCATCGGCTGCGGCTGCCTGTCGCTCGGCACCTGTGGGCTCCTGAATCCTGACGATGCCCTGGCCGACGAGGGTCCGGGCCCGGTTCGCACCTGGACCTGACAGGATCCGACGCTAACCTGCTGTCGTCCCACCGCCTACGAGAGAGAGCTTCGATGTCCGTCGTCAAGATCAACGCAATCCACGTCCCCGCAGGTCACGGATCCGAGCTGGAGAAGCGTTTCGCCGCGCGAAAGCACTCCGTCGACGGCTCGAAGGGGTTCGAGGGTTTCCAGCTTCTGCGCCCGGTCAAGGGTGACGATCGCTATTTCGTCGTGACGACGTGGGATTCCGAGGAGAGCTTCCAGGACTGGGCGGAGAACGGCGCCAAGGCGGCTCACGGTGGAGCCCCGGCCGCTTCCGGACACCCCGGCGCATCGGCACCGCATCACGCGGGAGGCGACGCCCCCAAGCCGGTCGCGACGGGCGCCGATCTGCTCGAGTTCGAGGTCGTCGAACTCTGAGCCTGTGAACCCGGGCGACACCGGCAGACACGACACTGATGGCAGTACCCTGAAGCGTGAGCGAACGTGCCGGTTTCCTGTCCGCCTTGACGTCGCTGTCGAAGGCGTCCGGGCCCAGCGATGACCTCTGTGGCCCGTTCCTTACCGCGTTGCCTGTCAACGGAGCGGCCGTCTCCACGCTCGGCGATCCGCTGGGGTCGGCGACGGTCTGCTCGAGTGACGCCCGCGCCGCGCGTCTCGACGAGATCCAGATCGATCTCGGCGAAGGCCCTTGCTGGGACGCCTTGCAGAGCAACTCGCCAGTGCTCAGGACCGACCTGCAGACAACGGCCGACGCACACTGGCCGGTTGCCGCGCAGGCCCTCCGCGAGACCGGTCTGAAGGCCGTCTTCGCCTTTCCGCTCCGCTACGGCCGACTCGGAATCGGAGCAGTGGACCTCTATTCGGACCACGCCTCCGGTCTCAGCAGCGACGACGTCGACGATGCGTCGGCTCTGGCCAACATCGCCGCGCGACTCGTGCTCCAGCGAGCACTCGGCCGCCTCGACCAGGACAGCCCGGAGCCCGACGACGGGTTGAATCGTCGCGAGGTCCATCAGGCCTCTGGCATGGTCTCCGCCCAGCTGTCGATCCCGGTCGAAGACGCCCTGCTCGTGATCCGAGGACACGCGTATGCGGCCTCGCGCCCCGTGCGTGAGGTGGCTTCCGACATCGTTTCACGGAGACTGGATCTGGGCGAATGAGCCCCCGTGAGCCTGAATTTCCGGCGCGTAGGATGAGCGCGTGACCGAAGCAACGCGTGAAGCCCAATTGCTCTCCGCCTTCGTCACGCTTGCCGACTCGCTGGTCGCCGGGTTCGACACGATCGACCTCCTCCAGGCTCTCGTCGAGAAGAGCACCGAGCTTTTTGACGCGGCCGACGCCGGCATCATTCTCGCCAACGCCTCGAACGAGCTCGAAGTTCTCGCCTCGACCAGCGAGCGGAGCCGCCTCATCGGACTGCTCCAACTCGGGGCCGGTCGGGGTCCGTGCGTCGAGGCGTTCACAAGTGGCCGAGTTGTCTCGGTTCCCAACATTCGCACGACCTCGGAGCGCTGGCCGGTGTTCGCTGAGCAGGCTCTCGAGTCGGGGTACCTGTCGGTCCACGCCATTCCGCTCCGCCTGCGCGAGACGTCTCTCGGCTCCCTCAATCTGTTCCGAGAAGACACGGGCGCGCTCAACGAGGTCGACGCCGTCGCCGCCCAGGCTCTCGCCGATGTCGCGACCATCAGTCTCCTGCAAGAGCGCGCACTCCGCGAGACCGACGTGGCGAGAGAGCACCTGCAGCGCGCCCTCGACAGTCGCGTCGTGATCGAGCAGGCCAAGGGGGTCATCTCGTTCACGCACGACGTCGACATGGACGCCGCGTTCAAGGTCATCCGTGAGCACGCACGTTCACACCAGATCCGTCTTGTCGATCTCTCGCGCGAGATCGTCGACCGCACGACCGTTCTCTGACACCTTCGACCGAACTCGTCAAGGGGATTGCACTCTCGGACGAGTGAACCTAGCGTTTAGTCAGCTTCCCCAGTCCCCGGCGGCTTCAGCTGGTCGTCAGCACAGCGATCCCTGCGAGCGGAAGGTACAGTCAATGACGATCGCGTTCGAAGTAGGCGAACCCTTTGACCCGACGCCCGCTCCGGCAGGAGAGGCTGCCGCTGCCACGCCGACCCACCTTCCCAGCCTGGAGATCGACGACTACCTCGACGACACGGCCGAAGGCTAGACACGGGGCAATCTGCCGGATTTGTTTGGGCAGAGCGGACCCGAAATACGCCACCATGGAGGCATGGCCTCCATTACTTCCGTCTGTCGCGTCGCAGAGTTGCACCCCGACTCGGGGACGATCGGTGTCACGGCCATCGACAAGCGCCCCCTCGACGAGGCCGTGGCCGTCAAGAAACTCGGCGTCTACGGCGATGTCCAGGCCGATCGCGCGCATCACGGTGGCCTCGAGAAGGCGGTCTACGCCTTCGCCGACGAAGATGCCGACCATTTTGCCGACCTCCTCGGTTATGAGATTCCTCCCGGTCTCTTCGGTGAGAATCTGCGCACGTCCGGTCTCGACGTGACGGGCGCCGTGCTCGGAGAGCGCTGGCACGTGGGCGACAGCCTCGTCCTCGAGGTCACGATGCCCCGCACGCCGTGTCAGACCTTTGCCCGGCGCATGGATGAGCCGCGCTGGGTCAAGCGATTCACCGAGGAGGGTCGGCCGGGCGCCTACCTGCGCGTGATCGCGACCGGCCCCGTGGCGTCAGGAGATCGGGTGACTGTGACCGAGAAACCCGCCCACGGTGTCACCATCGGCGAGTGCTTCACGGGGCTCCGACCGGACCGCGCCCGGATGCTCCTCGACGCGGCGGAGGCGGGCGGCTTCCTCGCGGAGCCGGTCTTCGAAGCCGCGAACAAGGTCGTTCGTGGCTCGGGAGTTCGTAGCTGACCCTAAGCTGGAGGGATGAGCACCGTCGCTGTAACGTCCCCCGCGGGCTCCGGCGTCCTCTCTCGGCACTACATTCTCTCGACCATCGGCATGTGCGCGCTGATCGGTATCGCTGCGTTCGAATCGCTCGCCGTGACCACCGTCATGCCCACGGTCACGCGCGAACTCCATGGGCAGTCGCTCTACGCCCTGACCTTCGCGGCGCCCCTCGCGACGAGCCTCGTCGGCATGGTCATCGCCGGCAACTGGGCCGACCGCAGCGGGCCCCGCGCGGTCGTGGTGGCCGCCGTGATCCTCTTCGGTCTCGGACTTCTCATCGTCGGAACAGCACCCACGATGACGGTGCTGCTGGCCGGTCGTCTCGTTCAGGGTCTCGGATCCGGAGCCCTGATCGTGGGGCTCTACGTGATGGTCTCGCGGCTGTATCCGCCTGCGCTCCACCCGTCAATGTTCGCCGGCTTCGCGGCCGCGTGGGTGATTCCGGGGCTCGTCGGCCCGGTGATCGCCGGATCCCTGACCGAGACCGTCGGCTGGCACTGGGTGTTCCTCGCGGCGCTCCTGTTCTGCGTGCCAGTCGTCGCGATGGTCGCCCCGAGCCTCGCTCGGCTGCCCCGCGAGGTGCCCACCCCTGGCACGGAGCGCGTGCCGTGGAGTTTTTCGCGCATCGCCTGGGCGCTGGGAGCGGCAGGCGCCGTCGTCGCCCTCAACCTGATCTCGGAGCTGCCCCTCGCCGCTTCCGTCGTGGTGATCGTGGTCGCGATCGCGGTCCTCGGGGTGGCGCTGCGGCCGCTGCTCCCTCGCGGAACGTTTCGAGCCGCAGCGGGAGTGCCAACGCTGGTCCTCCT
>JAODMX010000492.1 GCA_025464735.1 Frondihabitans sp.
CCATTCTCGAACTCGATCACTTCGGCTACACGGTCGAGTTGCGAGCAGAACCCGAACTCGGCCCCAGCGAAGAGTTCATCGAACGGTTCTAGCGAAAAGCGGAGCGTGCCGGCCAGAAACCAGTCACTTCCGGAGCACAACAGTCCTCGACCCTCCCCGAGGATCCCACCGAAACAGCTCCAGGTCACCTGAAGCGGAAAGAGATGCAATGAAGCAATCCAGAGTGGTCGCAGCCATAGGCGCGGCATGTTTCGCAGCCACGGCACTCGCCCTCACGGGTGGTCTTCCCGCGAATGCAACAGCCGTCCCCGCGGCATCCGTCACCAGCGCGGCGCACGCCACCAGCATGCCCATCCCCGAGACCGACTATAAGGTGACGGACTTCGACTCGCAGTCGGCGCCCTACCCTGCACCCCCTTCGCTTGACGGAACCGCACAGGCGTCCATCGACGGCGACTACGGCACCGAGTGGTCATCCGCGTACAACAACGGGGCCCCGGCGGCGATGCCACACTGGCTGACCGTCGATGTCGGTCAGAAGTACGACATCACGGGAATCCAATACGCAGTGAAGAACCAGGGCAACGGCCCTATCCAGAAATACGCCGTCTACGTCACGAACAACGCGACCGCCGCCACCAACGGCGCTAGTACCGCCTGGGGCGCCCCGGCCGCGACCGGATCGTTCGTGCAGCCCACCTCGAACACCCAGCTTCAGAGCGTCATCTTCGCCCACCCGATCGTCGGCCGCTACGTGAAACTCGTCGCGCTCAGCTCGATCAATGGCTCGGCGAACGCGTCGATCGGCGAGCTCCGCGTTCTTGCCGCCGGGTCAACCTCGAATCCGCTGTACAGCGTGTCGTCGGGAACCCAGGGCACCTTCGCGAATCCTGACGACACCGCTGCAAGTCTGTTCATCGACAAGAACGGAACCTTTCACTACTCAGAGGCCGCTGCCGACTACGGATCCACCGCTCCGCGAGCCTGGTCGTTCTACACCGGTTCAAACTTCGACACTGCAACCGCCGACACCACTCTCGACAACGCGGTGAATCCGGCCAACCCGTCGGACAAGAACAGCGACACGACCGAGCGCTGTAACAACAGTCCCACCGGGCTCACCTCAACCTTCGCTCCGGTCGGTTCCGGCTACTCCCAGCGCAACTTCTGCGACCTCACGCAGATCTGGGTGGATCCCGACACCGGCAACTGGTACGGGCTCGTGCACAACGAGTTCACGCCGCAGCCCTTCGGTGACGGCCTTCACTACGACGCAATCGACTTCGCCGAGTCGACCAACCAGGGTCTGAGGTGGACGATCGAGGGACACGCGATCACATCTCCGTACAGCACCACGCGCGGAGACACGACGGCGTTCCCGCAGGCAACCTACGACTACGGCGACGGCGACCCTCGCCTCTACGTCGACACCGCATCCGGCTACTTCTACGTCTACTACGGCTCACGGATCGTCGACAAAGACGGCGGCTGGACTGCGTTCTACGAACACGCTGCCCGTGCACCGATCGCCGACAAGATGGCTACCGGTTCCTGGCAGAAGTGGTATGACGGCACCTGGTCGCAGCCCGGCACGGGAGGCAAAGAGAGCAACGTCGTCCCCGTCGGCGCAACCAGCACCACCGGCTACACGGCACCGGCGGACGAGTACAACCCCACCACCCCCGGTTCGGCGACACAGCAGATCATCGCCGGCAAGACTCCTCCGACATCGCCCCTGTTCGTGATGGACGTCACCTACGACGCGTATCTCGGGCTGTACATCAGCGAACCGCAGAACCCCGATCAGAGCGGAAACGAGCCTCAGCAATACTATGCAACCAAGAGTCTCGCAACGCAGAAGTGGTTCCTCCTCGGCGACTCCGGCTCCTCATTCACCACTGCATCGTGGTACCGATGGTTCGTCGACTCGGCCAACATCACCAGTTCGAGCATCGTCGGAAAAACCTTCCGCTCCTACTGCGCCTACAGCTGTGAGGGCGGTGTCGATGGCGACTACGCGAACGTGACGGTCGATACGACCGCTCCGGCGAGCCTGGTCAACGCCCGAGACACGTACCGCATCGGGGCCGCCAATGGGCTCGCCTTGACCCAGGTCGGACAGACCAAGACGGGCACGTTCCGTGGAAAGCCGTCGACCTCGGCCCAATGGCGATTCACGTCGAACGGAGATGGTTCCTACACGGTCACGAACGTGAAGTCCGGCAAAGTGCTCAGTGTGAACTCGACCACCACTAAGGGACGCGCCTGGGGCACAGCTCCGACGGTCGCCTCTTCCCAGAATGGCAATGTCGGTCAGCAGTGGTTCGCTGTCGCTAACACCTCGTCTGCGACCGGTGCTCGGCTGGGAACGTTCCGGCTCGTCAACCGCTACAGCGGCCTCGTGCTCGGCCTGTCCACCGGTTCCGCTAGCAAGGTCACGACGACACCGGCGAGAACCTGGAACAGCACGGGCAAGACGACCGCGGGCTCTCTGCCGCTCGTCGCCGACCAGGTGCTGTCGTTCACACCGGTGAGTCGCCGCTGATAGAGGTGAACCGCCACTCGTGAGCGGGAGCGGGGCCTTCTCAGCATCGAACGAAGTTCGTTCGGCCAGCGCGAGGAGGCCCCGTCGACCAGGAATTGGAACGCGGTCGGCCCGATTCACGACACTGACGACGCGAGGTACGCTGCACCGATCGTCCGGCGGCTCGCGCTGCGGGGCTGACTCATTGCATGGCGATGGTCCCCTCCGTGGCGGCGCGCGTTGCGAGCGGTCGGCGCCGCAGCGGCACCTCGCTCAGCGACGGCGGCACGTATGCCTGGTCGAGCGTGCCGATGTCGGTGCCGGGTGGCACGATGGCGTCGATCCGGTCGAGCAGGTCGTCCGACAGCACCGTGTCGACTCCGGCTAGTAGGTCGTCGAGCTGGTCCATTGTGCGGGCTCCGAGCAGAGCGCTGGTGACGCCGGGGTGCGCGATGACGAATGACATCGCGAGGTGCGGCATCGAGATGCCCGCCTCATCGGCCAGCACAATGAATTCTTCGATTGCATCCAAGCGCTGCTCGTTCGAGAAGGAGGCCATCATGCCGGCCCGCTTCACGTCGGTCTGCTGGCCCTTCCGCACTCGCCCGGTGAGCAGGCCCTGACCGAGCGGCCCCCAGGTGAGCACCCCCATCCCGAAACGCTCGGCCACGGGCAGCACTTCGGCCTCGATCGAGCGATTGAGGAGCGAGTAAGGCGGCTGCTCGGTTCGGAATCGCTCGAGGCCGCGGCGCTCGGAGATCCACTGAGACTCGAGCATCGTCGAGACGGGCGTGTTCGAGCTGCCGAACGCACGGATCTTGCCCGCGTGCACGAGGTCGCTGAGAGCCGACAGGGTCTCTTCGAGGTCGGTCGACGGGTCGAGGCGGTGGATCTGGTAGACGTCGATGTAATCAGTCTGTAAGCGGCGGAGTGAATCTTCGACGGCGCGCACAATCCAGCGGCGCGAGGTGCCCTGGTGGTTCGGGTCGGTGCCGACCGGGCGGCCGAACTTCGTCGCGAGCACGACCTCGTCGCGGCGACCCACGAGCGCCCGGCCGACGACCTCCTCGGAATCGGCATACGCATCGGACGTGTCGATGAGGTTGAGGCCAGCGTCAAGGGCTCGGCGGATGATCGCCGTCGACTCGTCTTGAGTGTTGCCCATGCTCGACGCGAACATGAGGGCCCCGAGGGCGTAGGGGCTGACGTTGATTCCGGTGCGGCCGAGGGTGCGGTATTGCATGCGTGGCTCCTGTCGTCAGGGATTTTCGGCTCTCCGTGTCGTAGTATCGGCTAAGCGGAGGCTTCGTCCGGAACTATACGGAGGAGTCTTCCGGTTAGCAAGTACCGCCCCCGAACGAGGAGAGTCATGAGGGCCGACGCCCAGAAGAACGTTGCGGCGGTTCTCGACGCCGCAAAGGCCGTCTTCACCGAATCGGGGGTCGACGCGCCCCTGCAGAAGGTCGCCGACCACGCAGGTGTCGGAGTCGGAACGCTCTACCGCCACTTTCCTCGGCGTTCGGACCTCATCGTGGCCGTCATGCAGCACGAGATCGTTGAGTGCATAGCTGCCGTCTCAGAACTGGGACGCACGCTTGCGCCGTGGGACGCGCTCGTCGCCGGCATCGACAGTTTCAGGTCTTTCGTCGGCACGAAGCGGGGTTTTGCCGCAGCGCTTCACTCCGGAGACCCGGCCTACGACGGGCTGCCGCAGTTGCTGCTCGACCGGCTCGAGCCGTCGTTCGACACGCTGCGTCTGCGCGCGGTCGACGCTGGCTCGATGCGTGACGACCTGGCGACGCGTGACCTCTTGACGGCGGTGGCGCTTCTCTGCAGCCCCGTACCGGGCGAGTCGAGTACGTTCAACTCGCGCGTCGTGGGTGTCTTTCTCGACGGAGTGGCAGCCGTAGATAAATAGGGATCCACGGCACCACTTTCTCGATGACCATCTCATCACGGCCGGCTCAACGTTCAGCCTGCGTCGAGCGGGCCCGCGCGGGAAAGCTTGTGGTAAGGACGGAACGCCGGCCGGCGCCGTTGCGTGGGTTGGTGGATGCTCGCTCTGCGGCTCGTAGGGTGCCCAGGCTGGTTCGCGGAGGGCGGGGCAGTGCTCAGCGGTCGGATGGTGTGCGATATCGATCATGCGATCCAGCGCCTGCCGCGCTGCCGCCAGGTCTGCCATTGCAGTGGTAATGCGAGCTCTTTCCGACTCGAGCATTTCGAAGACCTCAGGGGAAGACGTCCCCGTGTCGACGCAGGGCCGCAGCTGCAGGATCGTGCGACTGGGAAGGCCCGCGGTGAAGAACTGCTGGATGAGTTGCACGCGCTCGATGGCTGATTCCGCGTAGGTGCGCTGACCCGAGGAGGTGCGTTCTGAGGTGAGCAACCCTTGCTCCTCGTAGTACCGAAGAGCCCGCGTGCTCACACCTGCCCGATGTGCGA
>JAODMX010000526.1 GCA_025464735.1 Frondihabitans sp.
CGTTCGCGGTCGGGCTGTTCCAGTAGTCGCCGAGGAGGTCGTACGCCTTCTTGTTGCCCCACACGGCGTTGGCGCTGGCCGAGTCGAGGGCCTCGAGGACAACCTTGATCCCGACCTTCTTCTCCATGGCCTGGATATCCTGCAGGATCGTGACATCGGCGGGAGGAGTCTCGCCGGTGTCAGCGTTGTACGGCAGCCTGACGGAGAGAGTTTTGCCGTCCTTGGTCCGGTAGCCCGCCGAGTCGCGCCCGGTCCATCCGGCCTCGTCCAGCAACGCGTTCGCCGCCTTCGCCGAGAACGGGAACGGGTTGTGGTAGGCGGGGTCGTAGAACGGCGTGCCGCTCGAGAGGCTGTTGCCCTCGTAGGGGAAGACTCCGTTGTAGGCACTCTCGACCGCCTGCTTGGCGTCCGAGGCGCGGATGAACGCCTCCCGCACGCGAATGTCGGAGAACACGCTGCTCGAGGTGTTCAGATCGAGACTGAAGGGCGATCCGGAGTGAACGAATGACTGCAGGGTGATCGACGGGTCGGCCTTGGCGAGAGCCTCGCTCTCCGGCGGCACGTTGAAGATGATGTCGGCCTCACCGGAGGTGAGGGCGCCGTAGCGAGTGGTGTTGTCCTTGAGGAACTTCCAGGTGACGCCGTCCAGATACGCCGGGCCCTGGTGCTTCGCGTTGGCGGGCGCCGAGTCGTAGTCGGCGTTTCTGGTGAGGACGACGTCTCGCTCATGGTTCCAGGTGACGACCTTGAACGGTCCGGTTCCGACCGGTGATTCGCAGTTGGCGGCAAGGCCGCGAGCCATGGCCTTCGGCGACTCGATCCCGAAGAAGGCTTGCGAGAGAGCTGCGAGCAGCGGCGAGTACGGGCGCTTGAGCGTGACGCGCACAACGTCGGAGGACAGCGCGGTCGCCTTGTCGAAGTAACCGGTCAGGTACAGGAGGTCGGTTGACGACTGCGTCTTCGGATCCAGAATCTGCGTGAAGTTGTCCACGACGGCCTGGGCGTCGAGCACGGTGCCGTCGGTGAACTTCACGCCCTTCTTCAGCGTGAAATCGTACGTCTTCCCGTCGGGCGAGATGGTCCACGAGGTGGCCAGCCAGGGCACGATCTTGCCGTCGGACGTCTCGGAGACGAGCGAGTCGAGATACTGCCTGGCGATGTACGTCTGCGGCATGTCCCCGGAGTTGTGCGGATCGAGGCAGGTCGGTTCCCGGTCGGTGGCGTAGGTGATCGTGCCGCCCCGGGTGGGTCCGGTCGTCCGAGTCGCTGTCGCGCCGCCCGTCGCGCAACCGGACAACAGCGCCACGACGACGATGCCCGCGGCCGCACCGAGAAGCCCCCGGCGCCTCATCGGCCGGTCTCCGCAGCGACGGCCGTGAAGGCACCGCGGTAGGCCGCAGCCGGGTGCTCGGCAGGGATCCGGGCGCCCCCGTCGGTCAGGCGTTCGCGCAGGGTCTCCCCGTCTCGGTAGGCCGTGCGGTACCTCCCCCGGCGCTGCAGTTCGGGCACGACGAGTTCGATGAAGTCCTCGAAGGTGCCGGGCGAGAGGTACTGGACCAGGTTGAATCCGTCCGCCCCGGTGGCGTCGGCGATCGCCTCGATCCGGTCGGCAACCTGTTCGACCGACCCGATCACGAAGAACGCGTCCTTCTCGGGAGAGTCGAAGAGATCGACGACGTCGCGAACGCGCCGATCGGCGAACGACCGCTCGGTCGACTCGACATGCCCGCGGGCCTTGTACTCGATGTACTCCTCGGCGCCCAGCTCGGCCAGATCGATGCCACTGCCACCGCCGAAGTGCACGAGATAGCCGATGGTGTCGCGATGCTCCAGGATCCGGGCGAACTTCGCTCGCGCCTCATCCTCCGTCCTGCCGACGATCACGTTGATGCCGATGAAGAAGCGCACGGCGTCAGCGCCTCGACCGTTGGCCGCGGTGCGCTCGCGCACGTCGTCGACAACGGCCTTGGCCTCCTTCTCCGTCCTGGCTCCGACGAAGATCGCCTCGGCGTGACGAGCCGCGAATGCGCGACCGCGATCCGACGAGCCCGCCTGATAGATGACCGGTGTGCGTTGCGGAGAAGGCTCCGACAGGTGCGGGCCGTCGACGGTGAAGAACCGCCCGACATGACCGATCTCGTGCACTTTCGACGGCTCGCTGTAGACGCGACGGTCACGGTCGCGCACGACGGCGTCGTCATCCCAGGATCCTTCCCACAGCTTGTAGGACACGTCGAGGAACTCCTCGGCGAGCTCATACCGGTCGTCGTGCTGCACCTGGCTGTCGAGGCCGTAGTTGCGGGCGGCATCGGGAAGGTAGCCGGTGACGACGTTCCAGGCGACCCTGCCGTTCGTGAGATGGTCGAGCGTGCTGAAGCGGCGTGCGTTGCCGAAGGGAGGCTCGTAGGTCGTCGTGAAGGTGACGGCGAACCCGAGGTGGTCCGTCACGGCCGCCATCGCGGGGACGACGAGGAAGGGATCGTTGTTGGGCGACTGGATCCCGCGCTCGATGGCGGCGTCGCGGCTGCCCTCGTAGACGTTGTAGGTGCCCACCACGTCGGCGAGGAACAGCGCATCGAAGAGGCCGCGCTCGAGGAGCTTCGCGGTATCGGTCCAGTAGCGGATGTCGGTGTACTCGTGCCGCCGGTTCTCCGGGTGCGTCCACAGTCCGTGATTGATATGGCTCGGGGTGTTCATCTCAAAACCGTTGAAATGCAGCTCTCGCGACATCGAATCCCTTTCCTTCGCGACTGAGAGCACAACCGTAGAAGCGGGATCGGCGGGCGCGCAGCGCGCCGGTTCATTCGAAGAAACTGTGCGCAACCGGGCGTAACAGCGCGGACGGCGCTCCGGATCCCGGGCATTCTTACGTCTTTACGATTCGCCAAGCAGACCCACAGCGTCCGTTCCACAGCGTCCGTTCCACAGCACCGAAAGCAGAAGCACATGTCCGATTCCCCGTCGTCCGCCCCTCAACTGCCCCAGCGTCAGAAGCGTGGGCCCGGCCTCCTCATCGGCATCATCGCCGCCGTTGTCGTCATCGCGATCGTCGTCGTCATCCTCGTCGTGTCGAACCGCGGCTCGTCCTCCGCGGCGACGCAGAAGACCGTGTCCATCGGGGTCGCGGATGCCTCATCGCCCTATTGGAAGACGTACACGAAACTGGCCAAGTCCAAGCTCGGCGTCACCATCAAGCTCGTCAACTTCACCGACTACAGCCAACCGAACCCCGCGCTGAGCCAGGGCCAAACGGATCTCAACGAGTTCCAGCACATCCAGTACCTCGCGAACTACAACGTCACGAGCCACGACGACCTGCAGCCGATCGGTGCCACGGCCGTCTACCCGCTGCCCCTCTACTCAACCAAGTACGCCACCGCATCGAGCATTCCGAGCGGTTCGAAGGTCGCGATTCCGAACGATGCCGTCAACGAAGCCCGCGGGCTCCTCGTCCTGCAGTCCGCAGGTCTCCTGACGCTGAAGGGCGGCGGCACCGCGTTCTCCACAACCACCGACATCGTCAGCCACA
>JAODMX010000534.1 GCA_025464735.1 Frondihabitans sp.
GAAGGCGAAGGCCTTGCTCATGGTGCGCGAGACGAGCAGCCGCGGGCGACCCGGGAGGAGCGCCAACGCGGACGGCTGGTCGTCCGGCATGAATTCCGCGTAGGCCTCGTCGACGACGACGATGCCACGAGCAGCCTCGTAGGCAGCCTCGATCGTCTCGAGCGACAGCGGCGTTCCCGTCGGATTATTCGGCGCGCAGAGGAACACGATGTCGGGATCGGTCCGTTCGATCTCCGCGACCACCGTGGCCGGGGAGAGCTCGAAGCCGTCGTCGCGGCGGCCTTCGAGCCAGGTCGTTCCCGTGCCGCGCGTGATGATCGAGTGCATCGAATAGGTGGGAGGGAACCCCAGCGCGGACCGCCCCGGGCCACCGAACGCCTGGAGCGTCTGCTGGATCACCTCGTTCGAACCGTTCGCCGCCCAGATCTGGTTTCTGTCGAGGCCGTGGCCGAGGTAGCCGGCAAGAGCCTCGCGAAGGGGTGTGAACTCGCGGTCAGGGTACCGATTGACCTGCACGACTGCGGCCGCGACGGACTCGACGATATCGCGAGCGACGTCCTCAGGGATGGGATGGGTGTTCTCGTTGACGTTGAGCTGCACGGGCACGTGCTTCTGTGGTGCACCATAGGGCGACTGACCTCGGAGGTCGTCGCGGATGGGCAGGTCGTCGAGTGAGATAGCCACGCGCCCATTTTATGGGGCGCCGGGTGCGGGTTACGCGGCGTACGCTCGGCCCTCTGCGCGGCCACGCGCCACTCGCGCAGTCTCGGCGGTCGAAGGGCGTCGCGGCCGCGGATGAAGTACGAATTCGCGCACCAAGTACGGACTAGTTGTTACTTCGTGCGCGAAAACGTACTTCTTGCGGCTACGGGCGCGGGACGCCGCCCTACCCCGCGGGCCACCGCGGCGTCAGCGGTCGTATTTGGTGGGGATCGCGAGCGACTGGCCCGCGACGATGCCCGAACCCGAGATGTTGTTGAGGGCGACGATGTCGGCCACGACGTCGCGCGGGTCGGAGTTGGGGGCGACCTGCTCGGCGATCTGCCACAGCGTCTCGCCCGACGCGACGGTCACGTGTTCGAAGTGGACGTGGCCCGACGAGGAGGTGGCCGCAGCACCGCCGCCGTTGAGGGCCAAGGCAGCCACGATCGCGAGCATCGGCACGATGATGACGAGCGCCAGCACGCTGCGCCCGCGCTTCGTGATGTGGAGGTGCGTGCGGCCGCGCCGAGGCGCGACGGACGTGGCCGCGACTTCGAGGCCCTCGTGGGCGGCAGATGCCCCAGCAATGAGGCTCGCGTCGGGGGTGAAGTAAATGGCGCGACCGCGTGCAGGTGAGCTTGCGCGTGATCCGCCGCGCGTCGAACGTGAGGTGAGAGGGAAAGCCGTGATGGTGGCGCTCATCGTGTTCAACCTTTCTGTCGATTGCCGGGGCTTCGAAACCCGGATGGTCTTCGTGCTCGGCACTCGGCCGGGACTGCCGAGCACGAAGACTTGTTCCGAACATATCTTCGAATTGTGTCGATTTCAAGTACTTTTACCGATCTGAGGAGAAATATTTTCGCGACACACTCGAACATGTGTTTGTACGGAGATATCTGACCGGATACAGTTTCGATCGGCAGGACGAGTCAAACAGGAGCCACCGACATTGGTGGGCGACGGCCAGGTCGAGGGCCAGTGAGGGCGGAAAACCTATGAGCGAGGCGACCACGGCGACCGATGCCGGATCCGGGAGGCAGGTTGTGGATCCCCGCGATCGCAAGCCGCTCACGGCGAAGCAGACACTCATCATGAGTGCCATTCGAGCGTCGATCGCGAGCCGCGGCTATCCGCCGAGCATGCGCGAGATCGGTGATGCGGTCGGCCTTGCCTCGCTGTCGAGCGTGACTCATCAGCTCAACCAGCTCGAGCTCGCCGGCGCGATCCGCCGCGACCCGAATCGACCTCGTGCCCTCGAGGTCCTCCTCGAAGACCCCGACAAGCCCGCCGTCGAACCGACCATCGTCCGCTACGACGATGACGACAACACCACCGCGCACGTTCCGCTCGTCGGCCGGATCGCTGCCGGCATCCCGATCACCGCCGAGCAGCAGGTCGAAGACGTGATGCCTCTGCCGCGCACGCTCGTGGGCAAGGGCCAACTCTTCATGCTGAAGGTGGTCGGTGAGTCGATGATCGACGCGGCGATCTGCGACGGCGACTGGGTGGTGGTGCGCGAACAGAACAACGCCGAGAACGGCGAGATCGTCGCAGCCATGCTCGACGACGAGGCCACGGTCAAGGTCTTCCGCCAGCGCGACGGCCACACCTGGCTACTCCCCCGCAACTCGAACTTCGAGCCGATCGTCGGTGACCACGCCCAGATCCTCGGCAAGGTCGTGGCGGTGCTCCGCTCGCTCTGAATTCGCGACAGTCCCAAAATGGCCCCTCGGACAGGATCCGGGGGGCCATTTCTGGACAGTCAGCGCCGCTGCCGGCGGCTAGAGAGAGAAGCTCACGCAGGCTGGGCGGCAGCTGCGCGAGCGCGACGTGCGGCGTCGACCATTACGGTCAGCGACGGCACAACCTCGGCGTAGCCACGGGTCTTGAGCCCGCAGTCCGGGTTCAGCCACAGCTTGTCGAGCGGCACCGAAGCCGTGGCCCGTGAAACGGACGCCTCCATCTCGGCGGACGAGGGCACGCGCGGCGAGTGGATGTCGTAGACGCCCGGTCCGACTCCGCGGGAGAACCCGACGCGAGCGAGGTCGTCGACGACCTCCATGCGCGAGCGCGCCGCCTCGATGCTCGTCACGTCGGCGTCGAGGGCATCGATGGCCGTGATGACCGTGCCGAACTCGGAGTAGCAGAGGTGCGTGTGGATCTGCGTGGCCGGGACGACGCCGGAGGTCGCGAGCCGGAACGAACGCGTCGACCAGTCGAGGTAGGCCTCGTGATCTTCCGCCGCCAACGGCAGGAGCTCGCGCAGAGCCGGTTCGTCGACCTGGATGATGCCGATACCCGCCGCTTCGAGGTCCGCGACCTCGTCGCGCAATGCCAGAGCAACCTGATCGGCCACCGAAGCGAGCGGGAGGTCGTCACGAACGAACGACCACGCAAGGATCGTGACCGGGCCGGTCAGCATGCCCTTGACCGGCTTCGGGGTGAGTGATGCCGCGTACGACGTCAGATCGACGGTCATCGGCTGCGGCCGCGACACGTCTCCCCAGAGAATGGAGGGTCGCGTACAGCGAGTGCCGTACGACTGGACCCAGCCGTGCTCCGTCGTGTCGAAGCCGTCGAGCTGCTCCGCGAAGTACTGCACCATGTCGTTGCGCTCAGGCTCGCCGTGAACGAGCACGTCGAGTCCGGCCTCCTCCTGCACGTCGATGACACGCGCAACCTCGCGGCGCAGCAGCGCCTCGTAATCGGCACCCGAGAGGTCACCACGCGCGGCAGCGGCGCGGGCGCGTCGCACCTCGACGGTCTGGGGGAAGGAGCCGATGGTCGTGGTGGGCAGGAGCGGCAGACCGAGCGACTTCGCCTGCGCTTCATCACGAACGGCAGCGGCGACGCGACGCGTGTCCTTCTCCCCGACGGCGGCAACTCGCTCACGGATGGTGGCGTCGACGACGCCGGCGTGCGCGGCCCGTCGAGTACGAGCATCCTGGGCTTCCTGGACCTCGGACTCGACCGCCTGGCGGCCTTCGCCGATCCCGCGCGCCAGGGTGAGAACTTCGCCGACGCGCTGGTCGGCGAACGCGAGCCACGAGCGGAGCTCCGGGTCGAGTTTCGTCTCGAGGGCGACGTCGTGCGGCAGGTGCTGCAACGAGGTCGTGGTCGTGACGGCGACGGGCGCCGACACTGCTCCGGCGAGGCTCTCGAGCCGATCGAGAGCGCGGCTCAGATCTGTGCGCCAGATGCTCCGGCCGTCGACGACACCGCCGACGAAGGTGGTCGACGAAGGAGCCGAGGCGAGATCGGGCAGCGCGCCGCGAACGAGATCGAGACCGACGGCTTCGACACCGGCGGAGGCGATCGTCGCGGCAGCGGCACGTGAGTCACCGTACGAGAGCGCGACGAACAGCTGCGGACGGTCGGCGACCGCAGCCAGCGTCGCGTAGACACGACCGGCGACCGCGACGAGGGTGTCGCGATCGGTGGCCAGGTTGTCGCTGACGAGAGCGGGCTCGTCGAACTGGACCCACTCGGCTCCTGCGCTCTTCAGTTCGTTGAGAAGCTGCACGTAGACGGGGACGAGCGAGTCGATCAGGTCGAGAGGCGCGAAGCCCGCGGGCGCGTCGGTCGCGGCGACGCTGAGGGCGAGCAGCGTGACTGGTCCGACGACGACGGGGCGCGTGACGTAGCCGTCAGCAGCCGCCTCACGGACACGGGCGGCGAACTCGTTGCGAGCCAGACGGAAGGTCTGGTCGGGGCCGATCTCGGGCACGAGGTGGTGGTAGTTGGTGTCGAACCACTTCGTCATCTCGAGCGGACCGTTGGTCTCGTCGCCACGCGCCAGGAGGAATTCCGTGTCGCGGTCAGCGGTCTCCGCTCCGAACCGCGTCGGGATCGCACCGACGGTGAGCGCCGCGTCGAGCACCTGGTCGTAGAAGGAGAAGTCTTCTGGGATGCTCGAGTCCGTGCGACCGAGGCCGAGCTCGGCGAGGCGGGCACGACGGACGGAACGCAGAGCGCGCGCGCTCTCTTCGAGTTCACCGGCCGTGGTCTTGCCCGACCAACGGCTCTCGATGGCGCGTTTGAGTTCACGATTCGAGCCCACACGGGGGTACCCGAGGATGCTCGCTCGCGGGAAGGAGGTGGGGGTGCTGCTGTCGGTGGTCATACGAGTTCCCGTTCGGTGGAGGCGACTGCTACGTCGCGGGTGATGGAGGAGGCGGACGTGGAAGGAGTGGAAGTGGACGAGCCGAGGTCGGCGAGCACGCGGAGGACGGGCTCGGCGAGGTTCAGCGTGTAGAAGTGGATGGACGGTGCGCCGGCTTCGAGGAGCGCGCGCGAGACGGCGACGGCGTGCGCGACGCCGATGTCGAGGGCGTCGTCCTTGGTCGCCGCGGCCTCGAGTTCCGCCTCGAGAGCGGCGGGAGCGCTCGTACCCGCGAGTTCGGCAACCCGGCGGAGACGCTGAGCGGACGCGACCGGCAGGACCCCGGGCACGATCGGGATGGTGATTCCGTAGGCCCTGGCCCGAGCGACGTAGCCGGCGTAGTCATCGGCGGTGAATTGCACCTGGGTCAGTGCCCGCGTGGCGCCGGCCTGCTGCTTACTGAGGAGAAGTTCGAGATCGCGCTCGAGTCCACCACCGGAGGGGTGGCCCTGCGGGAAGGCAGCGACAGCGATCTCGAAGGGCGTGCCGTCGGCGGCGAGCACGTCGTGGGCGATCGCCACGAGATCGGAAGCCGTGACGTCGCCGGATCCGGCGCTCGGATCCACCCGCGGCGGATCGCCGCGCACAGCGAGCACCTGACGAACGCCCTGATCGCGCAGTTCGCGCACCCGGGCATCGAGCTCGTCGCGCGACTTTCCCCAGGTCGTGACGTGGGCGAGAACGGGAACCTCCACGCTGACCGAGACATAGTCGACGAGGTCGGCCGAATCAGAGGCGCTCGACCCATCGGCGCCCGAGGTCACGGCGACGAACGACGGGCCGTGCTGAGCGAGCCGGTGGACGCTGTGCCCGAGGGCCAGAGCGGCCGCGGATGAGCGCGCCGGATAAACCTCGACGGAGAAGGGAATGGGGGCAACCACGGTGGGTCTCTTTCTTTCGAGACGAACCGGTGCGCGAGAGCCTCCCAGTCGAAAATGGGCAGCCCGACACACCGAATGGAACGACCAGGAAGGTCTCGGTGCGAGTGCCGGGCTCGGCTTGTCGCTGTCGTCATGACCTCTGACGACGTGACCACGACAGTACGCGAGTTGTCACGCGAGAGCCACCATGTGACGCCGTGTTTCAGCTCGATGCGGAATCATCGTTGGGCCGCCACAGCTCAATGCCGTCGGGCAGGGGGACGACGAGTTCGACATTGCGGTCGCGCTCGTTCCCCCGGAGGCCGTCGACCACCGACGCTGGCCGAGGCGACTCCTGCGGGTCGTTCGCCGCCAGTTCGCGCGAGAGCGAGGCGAGCGCGAGAGGATCCGCCGTGCTTCCATCCCAGACCGGATCGCCCAGACCGTCGACGATCGTTCCGAAAACCGACAGGGTCTCGTCACCGTTGTCGACGATTTCGATGGTGCGCACCTGCTGCGGCCAATCGATGTGCGACGCGGTCGCGATCTCCCAGAACCCGCCGCTCCCCCGCGTCCGCGGACGCGGCGTCACGGTGTTCTCGTGAGTGTGGCCGTTCACCCAGAGGACCACCTGCGGGCGCGCCAGGAGCGCCTCGACGACCTTCTTGCCCCCGACGCGCCGGTGGAAGTCACCACCGAGACCGATGATCTCGTTGTCCATCGTCTCGCTCGTGTGGTGGCTCATGACAATGGTCAGCCGATGGGGCTCGGCGTCGAGGGTCTCTTCGAGCCAGCGGAATTGGCGCGCATCCACGGATCCGTTCGCCTCACCGTTCTCGTTCACGGAATCGAGCGCGATCAGCCGGATCGGTAGCGCGCCCCGGGCGACCGGAACGTCGGTGGCGTAGTACGCCGTGCCCTCTGCGCGGTTCTCCGCAGTGAAGCCGTGCCCCGCTGGCGTCCCGACGCTCTCCAAATGCGCCGCAACGATGTCGGTGCGCTTGACGAGGCGGCGATCAGGATCCGGGGTCACCTTTCGCAGCGGCAGATCGTCGACGAGTGACCGGCGGGTGAGAATGCGCTCGATGAAGTGCTTGACTTCTGAGCCGTCAGGCAGCCCGAGAGGCTTCTCCGATCCGATCGAGAGGTCGTCGAGGAGGGATCCGGGCGGGAAGTTGCCTGCGACGAGACCGTCGTGGTTGCCGTGGGCGGTGAACCACGGGAACGCGAGCCCTTCGGCGGTGAAGGGCCGGATGGCGGCCTCGAGGAGACCCGGAACGAGGGGGAATCCCCGGGCACGAAACATGTCTTCACCGCCAGACGCCCCGGATGGCGTGCCGCCCGGGTGCCAGTAGTGCGAGTCGTAGTGCTCGACGTCGCCGTCGGCGACCCCCTCGTACACGCCGAGGAGACCGCTGTCCGGGCGTATCTCGCCGCCGTCGAAGAGTCGAATCGCCCATCGCAGCTCGTTGAGCTGACAGTTGTCGGTTGCATCGCCCGTGCTGACTGCGAAAGCAAGCGGTTCGCCGGTCGCCGGCCCCACGCGCAAGGCGTTCACAGCCCGAATGGTCGACTCGGCGACCTGCACCGAGAGCAGCTCGTGCGCTCGATACGCCGCGCGGAACGGCGTCTGCGGCAGCTCGTCGAGCATCCGGTCGAGGAACTCGAAGCGGGACGGCGACTGGGAGTCCTGGACGTGCACATCGGTGAACTGGACGAACGACGCGACAGGCCGCCGCGCCGACGGTCGCGGGGCCGACGGTCGCGGGGCCGACGACGGGAGCTCGCCGACAGCGCCGCCGAGGTCTGTCCGCCGCTGGTAGGGCTCACCCGCTGCGACGACGTGACGACGGAAACCCGACTCGTCGGGGTCGCCACGAAGGAAAATGCGGTCCAGGGTCGTGCCCGCGGGGTGCGACGACGGCAGGGCAGCCGCAGCACCGTCCGCAGTCACGACCGGTGCCTCAACCGGCGAACTCTTGCAGAGCGCCGGCGTCCTGCGGGTAGACCCGTGCGGTGACGCGCGTGCCCTCCGGCAGATACTCGACATCGACGACGCGACCGATGTCATGGATCCGCGCGACGATCTCACCACGGTCGTACGGCACCAGGAGATCGAGTTCGACTTCCGGCCGCGGCAGGATCTCGGCGAGACGAGCCCTCAGTTCGTCAATGCCCTCGCCCGTGCGCGCAGAAACAAAGACCGCGTCGGGCACCATCCCTTGCAGCACCAGACGCTGGCTTTCGTCGATCAGGTCGCTCTTGTTGAAGACGACGACCTCGGGGATGTCGCGCCCATCGACCTCGCTGATGACCTCACGCACCGTTGCGAGCTGAGCTGCCGGATCCGGATGCGAACCATCGACCACGTGGACGATGACATCGCTGTCGGCGACCTCCTCGAGCGTGGAGCGGAACGCCTCGACCAGCTGATGGGGCAGGTTGCGCACGAACCCGACGGTGTCGGCGTAGGTGAACGGTCGCCCGTCGTCGGTCATGCTCTTGCGCACGGTCGCGTCGAGGGTCGCGAACAGGGCGTTCTCGACCAGGACTCCGGCGCGCGTGAGCCGGTTGAGCAGGCTCGACTTGCCGGCGTTGGTGTACCCGGCGATCGCGACGCTCGGCACGGTGTTGCGCACGCGGTTGGCGCGCTTCGCCACGCGAGCAGGCTTCATCTCCTTGATCTTCTTGCGGAGGATGGCCATGCGGGTGTGAATGCGGCGACGATCGAGCTCGATCTTCGTCTCACCAGGGCCACGCGAGCCCATGCCGTTGCCCGCGCCCACCTGACCACCGGCCTGGCGGGACATCGACTCACCCCAACCACGGAGGCGGGGAAGCAGGTATTCCAGCTGGGCCAGTTCGACCTGCGCTTTGCCTTCGCGGCTCTTGGCGTGCTGGCTGAAGATGTCGAGGATCACGGCCGTCCGGTCGATTACCTTGACCTTCACCACGTCTTCGAGCGCGCGCCGCTGACTCGGGGCCAGCTCGGTGTCGGCGATCACCGTGTCGGCTCCGAGAGCCAGCACAGTGTTCTTGAGCTCGATCGCCTTGCCGGAACCGAGATAGGTGCTGGGATCGGGATGCGGGCGCCGCTGAAGAAGGCCGTCGAGCACGACCGCGCCGGCCGTCTCGGCAAGGGCGGCCAGCTCGCGGAGGCTGTTCTCGGCATCCTGCAGGGTGCCCTGCGAGTAGACGCCGATCAGCACGACGTTCTCGAGCTGAAGCTGCCGGTACTCGACCTCGGTGATGTCCTGCAGTTCGGTCGACAACCCGGCCACGCGCCGGAGCGCCTGCCGGTCTTCGAGGTCGAACTGGTCGCCGTCGTCTGACGGGGTGCCCTGGTAATCGTGGGTCCCGTTCTTCTGGGGCACGCCCTGGGTTTGGATCGCCTGGGCGGGCGAGAAGACACTCAGCCCAGCGCGCGACGAAGCATTGCCCAGAATGCGGTCGACGACGTCGTCGCTCTCCTGACGCTCCGTGGGAGTGCTGCTTGGCTCTGTCATTGCAGTCACATTAGACCTTTCAGGTTCGATAATCTGGGGGGATGGCCAGCGACCACTACTTCTCGTCGAAGCCGTCCAGCGCGCTCAAACCTCGAGAGATCGAGGTCTCGCTCGCCGGGCGCACGCTGTCGCTGGCTACTGCCGCGGGAGTCTTCAGCCCGCAGCGGCTGGACCAGGGCACTCGAGTGCTCCTGGAATCGATGCCGACTCCACCGAGTGACGGCATTTTCTTGGATGTGGGATGCGGGTGGGGGCCAATCGCCCTCACTCTCGCGCTGCTTTCGCCCGACGCCACCATCTGGGCGGTCGACGTGAACGAGCGGGTGCTCGATCTCCTTCGCGAGAACGCTGCTCGCGCCGGCGCCGCTAACATCAACGCTGCCCTGCCTGGCGATGTTCCTGACGACGTGGTCTTCGACGGGATCTGGTCGAACCCGCCGATCCGTGTCGGCAAAGACGCCCTGCACGACATCCTGTCGCTGTGGCTGCCCCGGCTGGGGATCGACATGGAGGCGTACCTGGTCGTCGCGAAGAACCTCGGTTCAGACTCTCTGCAGAAGTGGCTGAACGAAACTCTGGGCGACGTCATCGAGGTCGAGCGAGAGTCGACTTCGAAGGGATACCGAGTGCTCCGGGCGACGCGTCTGTAACGACGTCGGGTGAGTGGGGGCGGGCCCGCTGGAGAAACGGACGACCGTATGACCCCGGGGGTCACCTCAGATGTAGATGTAGGACTTCATGTCTCAAGCCTAGCGCGAGCGACGCTCGAGACGCCAGGGCACGACGCGTCACACGGCAAGTTCGCCCGTGTACACGAGCTCAGCCGGGCCACTGAGCGAGACATGCTCGCCGTCCTCGGTGGCGAACATCCGCACCCCCACGGTGCCCCCTGGCACGTCGACCCTCCAGTTGTCTGGGGCGCCCTCGCCAGCCCAGTACCGTGTCGCGAGGGCAGCCGCGGCTGCACCCGTACCGCAGGACAGCGTCTCACCGCTGCCGCGCTCGTGGACGCGCATCCTGATGCGACCGACGCCGTCGGCGACCAGCGGCTCCTCGGGAACGACGAACTCGACGTTCACCCCGTCGACCGGGATCGGCTCCACGGTCGGAGCGGCCGAGAGATCGATCCGCTCCAGCTCATCGGCCCCGGCGAGGGCCACAACCACGTGCGGGTTGCCGACGCTGATACCGAGTCCGGGCCGCGCGGCATGAAGCTCGCGAGCTCGCACCTCGGGCTCGCCGCCGTCGAGCCGCCAGCGCCCCAGATCGACCTGGAAACCCGAACGATTCCGCTGCACGTCACGCACGCCTGCACGCGTGCCAACAGAGAGGGTCTCGCCGGGCTCGAGCGTCGCAAGGCCCTGCTCGATCAAGTAGGCCGCGAAGACCCGGATCCCGTTGCCGCACATTTCGGCGACGCTGCCGTCAGCGTTGTGATAGTCCATGAACCACTCGGCACCGTCGTCCTCGGCCAGGGTGGCGGCACCCTCCGGGTGGTGTTCACTCCGCACCGCCCGGATCACACCGTCACCCCCGACGCCGAAGCGCCGGTCAGCTATCGCCCGGATACGTTCGGGCGTGAGATCGAAAGAACCATCGGGGTCGGAGAACAGCACGAAGTCGTTGCCGGTGCCCTGACCCTTGGTGAAATGGACGGTAGTGGTCACGGCAGAAGTGTATCGGCGGCCGCGGAGACAGCCTGCACATCGCCCGTACGCGACCAGGCGACTCGCGGATATCGCTTGAACCAACTCACCTGCCGACGTGCGTAACGCCTAGTGAGCCCCTTCGTCGCCTCGCGCGCTTCGTTGTCGGTGAACTCGCCCCGCAGCTGCGCAATCGCCTGCGCGTACCCGATCGCCCTGCTGGCGGTGACACCGCGCTCGAGGCCGTGGCCGAGGAGACCCTCCACCTCGGAGAGCAGCCCGTCGCGCCACATGGCATCGACGCGAGCGTCGAGCCGCGGTACGAGCACGGCCCGCTCCTCCTCGATCCCGAAGAACCGGACGTCGCGCCAGGTCGGAGCGTCGTCGGGAAGCCCCACCGCGAAGGGCTCCCCCGTGATCTCACCAACCTCGAGGGCACGCACGAGTCGTCGTCCGTTGTGCGCGCCAATGGCCGATGCAGCCGCGGGATCTCGATGGCTGAGCAGGGCGTACAGAGCACCGGTTCCCTGCTCCTCCAGCATCACCTCGTACCGATGTCGCACCGCGGCGTCCGTGCCCGGAAAACTGAAGTCGAAAACCACTCCGGAGATGTAGAGACCGGAGCCACCGACGAGGATCGGCAGATGGCCCCGACCGAGGATCGCGTCGATCACCTCTCGGCCGCGGCGCTGGTACCACTCGACGCTGGCCTCCTCGGTCACGTCGAGCTCGTCGAAGAGGTGGTGAGCGATGCCCCTGCGGTCGGCCAGGGGAACCTTCGCCGTGCCGATGTCCATGCCCCTGTAGAGCTGCATGGCGTCGGCGTTCACGATCTCGGCGCGGACGCCGCTCGCTTCAAGCTCGTCGGCGAGGTCGAGGGCGAATGTCGACTTGCCGGTGCCGGTCGCGCCGACGACCGCGGCCACGGGTGGTCGACGCGACGTGTCAGCGCTGGTTGTCGGACGGGTCATAGATCGGAGTCGTCTCCACGCGAAGCGTCGGGAACCCCAGCGAGACTTTGGCCGCGCTTGCCGAGCCCGTCGCCGTCGCCGTCGAGCCAGAGTGGGCCGGAACGGCGCAGGAGGCTGCGTCCTGGTTCTCCCAGGCATCACCCGCGCGCGTTCGCCGAACCCTGTACGGCGTCGCCTCGGTTGCGTCGGCGAGGAGGAAGAACGGCTTCGCGTCGGTGACCTCGACCGTGACGACATCTCCGGGCCGCGGCGCCTGGGCTCCTTCGGGCACCTCGAAATGAACGAGTCGGGAGTCTTCGGCACGACCGGACAGGCGATGGGTCGCTCGGTCTTTGCGCCCCTCGCCCGTCGCGACGAGCACCTCGACCGTGCGGCCGATCTGGGCTTGGTTCTCTTCGGCGGAAATGCGGTCTTGGAGGGCGGCGAGACGTTCGTAACGCTCCTGAACGACCTCTTTGCTGATCTGGTCGGGCAACGTCGCGGCGGGGGTACCCGGCCGAATGGAGTACTGGAAGGTGAAGGCGCTGGCGAAGCGGGCCTCCTCGACCACGCGAAGAGTGTCGCGGAAATCGTCTTCGGTCTCGCCCGGGAACCCGACGATGATGTCGGTGCTGATCGCGGCGTTGGGAATCTTGTCCCTCACCCGATCCAGGATCCCAAGGAACTTCTCGCTCCGGTAGCTCCGCCTCATCGCCTTGAGAATGCGATCCGACCCCGACTGAAGCGGCATATGGAGCTGCGGCATGACGGTGGGTGTCTCGGCCATGGCGTCGATCACGTCGTCAGTGAAAGCCGCGGGATGAGGGCTGGTGAACCTGATCCTCTCCAGACCCTCGATCGAGCCCGCCGACCGGAGCAACTTGGCGAAGGCGCCGCGGTCGCCGAACTCGACACCGTAGGA
>JAODMX010000008.1 GCA_025464735.1 Frondihabitans sp.
CAGCCAATTTGGGGCTGGTCCGCCTAGCGTGAGGGCATGTCGGTGCGCGAAGCCTCTCCCTCGGCGAGGCCGGGCGTCACGTTCTCGCGCCGGGCTGCTCGCTCCTGGGCCGCCCTCAACGGGCTCATCGCGCTCGCGGTCTTCCTCGCGTCGGCGGAGATCTCGGCCATCGTGTTCGGGTCGGTGTCGAGCCCGCTGTTCGCTGTCGGATCCTTGGTCATCGACCTCGCCCCGAAGGGGGCGAAAGGCCTGATGGTCTCGCTGTTCGGCACCGGTGACAAGGTTGCGCTGTTCGCTCTGATGGGGATCCTGCTCGTCGTCATCACGGCACTCGCCGGTCTCCTGGAGTGGCGGCGTCCACCCCTCGGCCGGATCGTCTTCGCCGCGGGCGCTGCAGCTTCGGTCGTGGCGGTCATCACCCGATCCGACGCGAGCGAGCTCCAGGCGGTGCCGTCGATAGTCGGCGGGGTGCTCGCTCTCCTCGTGCTGCGCGTGCTGACGGTGCGCCTGCACCGGTGGCGGGCGTCGACGACCGTCGAGGAGTTCCCGGAGTCGTTCACGCCGCAGCTACGGAGCACAGGTGTCGAGCGACGGCGTTTTCTTCAGCTGGCGGTGGTGGCGGGGGGACTGTCGGTCGTCCTCGGATCCGGTGCGCGTTTTCTCAACGCGGTCAGGGTCGACGCGGAGGCTCTTCGCGACAAGATTCGTCTGCCTCGGGCCGCGGTTCTCGAGAAGCCGGTGCCGGCGGGCGCTTCCCTCAGGGTCGCGGGCATCACGCCGTACGTCATCTCGAACGACGACTTCTACCGGATCGACACGGCGCTGCAGATTCCACAGATCGACCCCGCGACCTGGACGTTGAAGATCACCGGACTCGTCGAGAAGGAGGTGTCGATCGGTTTCGACGAACTGCTCGCGAGGCCGCTTGTCGAGCACATGGCGACCCTCAGCTGCGTCTCGAACGACGTCGGTGGCGACCTTGTCGGCAACGCGCTGTGGCTGGGGTACCCGATTCGCTCGCTTTTGGCCGAGGCCCGGCCTCGTGACGGGGCCGACATGGTGCTCTCGCGCAGCGTGGACGGTTTCACCGCCGGGACGCCGCTGTCGATCCTGCAGGATGTGGGCACCCAGGCACTCTTGGCCGTCGGCATGAACGGGGCGCCGCTCCCGCTGGAGCACGGGTTCCCGGTGCGGATGGTCGTGCCCGGGCTGTACGGCTACGTGTCGGCGACGAAGTGGGTGGTTTCGATGGAGGTCACGAAGTTCTCTGAGGCCGAGGCCTACTGGACGACGCGGGGGTACTCGGCCCGCGCACCGGTGAAGATCGAGTCGCGCATCGACACGCCCTCGAACGGTTCGTCCGTCGACTTGGGCACCGTGCCAATCGCCGGGGTCGCCTGGCAACCGCACGTCGGGGTGAAGCGTGTCGAGGTGCGGATCGACGAGGAACCGTGGCAGGAGGCCACGCTCGCGGACAGCGTTTCGGCCGACACCTGGCGGCAGTGGGTGTATCGGTGGCCGGCGACCAAGGGGACGCACAAGATCCAGGTGCGCGCGACGAACGGGGACGGGCAGACGCAGCCCGAGGCCTACGTGCCGCCCGCGCCGAACGGCGCCGAGGGGTGGGACGAGATCTCGGTCACGGTGCGCTGAGCTCAGCCGCTCGGGCGTGTGCCCAGGATCGTGACCGACTCGGGACGAAAGTCATGGTCAGCGCCCAGCATCGGGGGCGACAATTGACGGAAGAGCTCGACACCGACCCGGTTGCTGAGCGAAGGGATCGACATGGAAGCGCTTAGCTACAGCATCTCCATGGCTTTGTTCGCCGTCATCGTGCTTGAGACCGTGGTCAACGTGCGGGCTCGCACGGCGGTCAGGGGTTCGCGTGAACGGTATGTGGCGTTCACCTGGCGCCGGATCCTGAGCTGGACCGTCAATATCGGCTTCGCGCTCCAGGGCATCATCGGTCTCGTCACCGAGCAGCCGTTCGCGATGATCAGCCTGCTCTTCGCGGTGTACCTGGCGTACATGGAGATCAAGAACCACAAGGACGACGACGACTGGTTCAACGGCCGCATGAAGAAGATCTGGAAGGCCGTCAAGAAGGCTTTCACGGTGAAGGTGCGCGTGCCGTCGCCAGTTGCGGCACCATCGCCCGTCTTTGGCTGAGTTCTGCGGCGCCGCCGGGCGGCGAGGCGCGCCGACGCAACTCAACTAAAGCGTGAGGAGCGGACATACAGTGGGTCATGGCCGTTCAGAACGCAACGATCGTCGCCGTCGTCGGTGAAGGCGCAGCGGAAGTGATCGACGGGCTCGGCGCCTTGCGCGGAGTCGACGCCCTCAAGCTCGGCGACTCGGACGCCGAGGGCACCGAGCGCATCAGCGCCTCCCACGGCACCTATGTCGTCCACGATGCCGACCCGCTGGCGCACGTCGCCCACGCCTGGGTCGAGTTCTTCGACGACCGCTCGACCGGCGGCACCCTCGAGCTCGAGATCGAGACGGCCCTCACTGCTTTCGCGCGCGGGGAACGGGTGATGCCCGATTACTACGTGGTGCTGGATCCGGAATCCCTCGAGCCCACCTGGCGCCATTGGTGGTTCGGCGCGCTCGCGTCGCACGGCAGCCGCCGCGTCGTGCCGCAGCCGGCCGCCGTCGGCTCGGTGCGCCGGCTGTTGAGGCAGCTCCCCACCGGCCCCGGCTGGGTTTCGCCCGCCGAATGGCTGCCGGGGCTCGAGTTCACGCTGCCCGACCGGCAGCGCCTGGTCGGGGAGTGACGGCAGGCAGCGCGCTCGCGCTCGGCGAGTGGTTTCCGGTCTGGGCCACTTGACTACGGAGTCACGTGACCGAATGGGGAAGACGCGCTCCTGCGCCCCAACCGCCCGGCGGAAGAAGTACGAATATCTGCATGAAGTACCCGCTAGTCCGTACTTCGTCCCGGAGTCGTACTTCTAGCCCCTCGTAGTTCTAGACGCGTGGGGCGAGGCGGCCGAAAAGGTCGGCGCCGATCCGCCGAGCAGCGACAGCCGCACCTCCGACTCCGATCCCGGATCGGCGTGGTAGATCACAAGCACGCACCCGTCGCCGCCGGCCACCGCGAGCTTTTCGTACGACAACGTCAGGTCACCCACCACCGGGTGGTGGAGCACCGTCTCGCCGGCGCCCTTCGTCCGCACCTCCTGCCGCGCCCACAGCCGACGGAAGTCAGCCGACCGCAACGAAAGCTCGCCGACCAGGCCGGCGAGTGCGGGATCCTCGACGTCCGGACCGATCATGGCCCGGAGCCCGGCGATCGACTTCCGCGCCGTCGAGTCCCAGCCGTCGCCGTAGAGCTCGCGTAATTCAGGGGCCGTGAAGAACGCGAGCAGGGCGTTCGTGCCGACTTGGAACCCGGGCGAGAGGGCCCGCGCCAACGGATTCGCCGCGACCACCCGCTGCAGCCGGTCGTGGATATACGCCGGGGTCGGCCAGGTGTCGATGAGGCGGACGAGGCCGGGGGAGACCGATGCGAGACGACGCGGCGACTTGCGGCGCGGATCCTGCGCCGGGTTCGCGAGAGCACGCAAATAGGCGGCGGCCTCGTCGTCGAGTTGGAGAGCCCGGGCCAGACCGTCGACGACCGCCGGGGAGGGACGGGAGTCGCGGCCCTGCTCGAGGCGGAGGTAGTACTCGGTGCTGATTCCAGCGAGCATCGCCGCCTCCTCGCGACGGAGACCCGCGACGCGTCGCCGCGGGGTGGTGGGCAGGCCGACATCCGCAGGATGCAGGCCCTCCCGCCGTGCACGCAGATACTCCCCGAGATGGTTGGCCATGATGGCAGCCTAGGCACCATTGCCGCGCGAAGCATGCCCCTGGTGGTACCGGGATAACGCCGGACTGGTTGCCATCGCGGTCACCACGCACAGTGGAGCCATGACCATCACCACCCCATTCGGATTCCACTCGACGACCGACGACGTCCTCGGCAAGAACGAAAGCAGCGACGGCAGCGACGGCATCGACCTCACCGGCAAGCGCATCGTCGTCACGGGCGGCGCCTCCGGCATCGGGCTCGAGACGTCGCGTGCGCTCGCCGCAGCCGGGGCGCACGTCACCGCGGCAGTCCGCCGCACCGACGGGGCCGTCGCGGCGTTCGACGCTCTCGCCCCGGATCCTGCGCTCCGCTCCCGAATCGACATCGCTCCGCTCGACCTTGCCGATCCCTCGTCGATCGCCGCATTCGCGAGCTCGTGGCGCGGCCCGCTCGACGTCCTCGTCAACAACGCCGGCGTCATGGCGCCGCCTCTCGAGCGCATTTGGGGTGGTCACGAAATCCAGTTCGCCACCAACCACCTCGGCCACATGGCGCTGACGCTCGGTCTGCTTCCGTTCCTGGAAGAGGGCGCAGGATCCCAAGGATCCGGCCGCGTAGTCATGGTCAGTTCGAGCGCGCACCAGCTGTGTCCCGTGCTCTTCGACGATGTCGACTTCCGTTTCGTCCCGTACGACCCTTACCTCTCGTATGGCCAGTCAAAGACCGCGAACGTGCTGTTCGCGGTCGAGGCGTCGCACCTCTGGGCGTCGCGCGGGGTGACCGTGAACGCGCTCAACCCGGGTGCCGTCGCGACGAACCTCCAGCGGCACGTCGGCGGCTCGCCCATCACTCCGCCGGAGCGGCGCAAGACGGTTGCCGAGGGCGCTGCGACCTCCGTCTTCTTGGCCGCGTCACCTCTCGTTGAGGGCGTCGGCGGGAGGTACTTCGAGAATGCGTCGGAGGCCGCCGCCCTCACGCGGCGCGAGGAGGGGTCGGCGGGGGTGGCGCCGTTCGCGCTGGACGCGGCGAACGCGTCGCGATTGTGGGAGGTGTCGCTCGCGCTGCTCGCGGGGTCGGCTGGCGCCTGAGCTGCGGGCGCGGGCCCGAGGAGCCGAGGCGCGAGGGGGCAGCCCCGCTACATCGTGTTCCAGTGGTAGTCGCCGTTCGCGTCGGCGCCCTTGCCCCCGCACTTGTAGGAGCGACCGTTGGCAGCCTGGGCGACCTGGCCGACGTCCGCTGCAGCGCAGTAGGCGCCCGGAGTGATGTAGGCCGTCTGCGACTGGGCCGGAGCTGCGGGCGGCGATGCTGCCTGCTGGGCCGCTGCTTGAGCTGCCGCCGCTGCCGCCGCCTGCTGCTGCACCTCGGCCTGCGCCGCCGCCGCCGCCGCTGCCACGGCAGCCGCGTGCGCTACCGCCTTATTGTGCGCAGCCACCTGCGCGGCGCGCGTCCGAGCGACCGCCGCGGCATGAGCAACGGCAGCATTGTGAGCCGCAACGGCCGCATGAACAGCCCGTGCATGCCGAGCAATTTCCTTGTTGCTCTCCCGAACGACGTGCAGCGTGACAACACTTTCGACGGGGGAGAGCGCATCGGCCTGAGGGGTCTGCCGCGTGACGCGCCAGTGCGACGGCACTCGAACGTGCGAGCCGTTCTTCGTCACGAAGACGTACTTCAAGGCCGCGTGCGCCGCCGTCACCTGGGCCGTAGCAGCGGAGACTCCGACGAACTCGGGCACCGTGGACTTGACCACGACTTTGGCGCTCGAGGCGGCCACCTGCGCCGGGCAGGAACTGAGTACCCGGCTCATCGCGTCATGCTCGGCCTGCGTGACCCACAGGCCGTAGGTGGCCTTCACGGCGATCTGGTCGGCTACGTAGGTGCAGCGGACGGCCTTGTTCGACGGCAGCCACGTCGCGGCGTCGCCGTCGCCCTTCTGCTCGTTGGAATGCTCATCCACGGCCAGGAGGTTCGCGGGGTCGTTCGCCAGCACGGTGCGCTGAGCCTCGGAGAGCTGCTGCGCTCCGGTCTGCCAGGCGTCCTCGAGCGACACGACGTGATCGATCTGGACGAGCGCCGACGTCTTCTCACCACGCACGAACGAGATCGTGGCCGCGGTGTACGGCGACACGAGAGTTCCCGACGTCACGGTGCACGCGCCGTCCTTCGTGATTCCGACGAGGTCCCGGGCGAGGATGTCGTTGCGCGTGTCACAGCCGTTGTGGTCGACGTCGAGCCAGGCCGTTCCGAAATCTGCTGTGCGCAGGTAGCCCGATTTGGCGGCCTTGCCCTTGACCGGAAGAGTCGAGAGAAGCGTCAGTGCGGGGGAATCTGTGGCTGTCGTGGCCGACTCGAACACCGCTGTCGTGCCGGCATCGGCAGGCGTCACGGTTGCAGGGGCTGCGGGAGAGTCGACGGAGAATGTCGGCGCCGACGTCTTGGTGGACTTCTTCGCAGGATCCTTCGCCGCCGGCGTCACGGATCGCGCAGTCGGCGTGGTCCCGGCTGCCTGTGTCGCGGCCGGCGAGGCCACTGCAGTTCCCGCGATCGTGCCGACCAGCACGACGGCGAGCCCGATGGCGGCGAACTTCCGCGACGGCAGTCGCGCCCAGGACTTCCGGCCCGAGAGGACCGTGTAGAGAGCCGTCAGGAATGCCACGGTCCCGGCGAAGACGATGACGCCTATGACTCCGCCGGTCACGGCGCCCAGCACGAGAAGGAGGGCCGTGAGCCCAGCGCCGATGATGGTCGAAACACGGATCCGGTGGGTGATTTTCCGACGGCCTCGTCGGTCGTGCTGGGTGCTCATGTGATCCAAGTCGGGTAGCGCCGTCTCACGACGGTGGAAAGGAGCGCGCGCAAACGCCAGACCGTTCGACCGTGTCGCATTTCGGGTGCGAGTCGAACGGAGACTCCTAGCTGCGAGATCGGCAGCAGGACATTCTTAGCGCACGAGTCGGCACGCGCGATAGCTCACGCGTGACCCCGGTCCGGGGGTCGTTGCGCGCTGATCCACCTCGCCTAGGCCCGCTGCGACCACCGCTCGAGGATCTTCCACAGGTGCAGGAACTCCTCCCACGCGAGGCGGCGCTCGCGCCTCGGATCCTGCTCGACCCGGTCGGTCTCGTCGATGATGAGTGTGCTGCGGCGCTTCTCGTCGTACGGCGGCCAGGACGCGGGGACGGTGCCGTCGGTCGCGAACGAGAGCCAGGCGAGGCGCATGCGCTGGCCGGCGGCGGCGTAGGCGACGCGGCCGCCGAGCGTTGTCATTGCGCGGACGAGCGGCAGGTCGAACCGGTCGTAGAGTGCGAACATCTCGACGCCGTGGGTGGCATCCAGGCCGACGAGGCGCAGCAGGCGGGTGGCGAAGTCGAACCGGTAGGCGTGGACGGGCGCGTGGCGCGAATACACGTCGGCGAGCACCGTGCTCGGGTACCAGAAGCCGTAGTCCCCACCGAAGTCGCGCGCGTCGTGCCTCTTGGGGAGACCGGGGTAGGCGGCGTGCATGAGGCGCTTTCCGGCGGCGGTCGATCGCGCAAACATCGCGCCGATGCGCGGGGCGGTGGTCGGCAGGATGTCGAGCGGACCGCGAAAGACCGTCCCCTCGCGCGAGTTCGTCCCGATGATGAGCGGCACTGGGCTGAAGTGTCCGTCGCGGATCGCCACCATCGGATGCTCGGGCATGAAGTCGCCCTCGATGGTGGGAGCGAGGCAGAACGTCCCCGGGTAGGTGTCGGGCGAGTCACGCTGGATGACGCTGCACGCGGCGACGAGTTCTGTCGCGCTCGTTGACAGGAGGAGGGTGGCCGGATCGTCGAGGTCATCGGGGTTGCCGGCGTTGTCGTCTTCGAGGCGTCGCTGTCGAACGATCTCGACGAACTCGCCCGCCCACTCGGCCGCGAGCCGTGCCGGGTAGACCGACGATGGCGGCGCGCTCTGGGCGATGGCGCGGTCGAACAGACCCTGGGCGCGAGGGATCCCGAGCAGGGCGGAGACCGCGTTGCCGCCGGCCGACTCGCCGAAGACAGTGACGTTCGTCGGGTCGCCGCCGAAGGCCGCGATGTTCTGTTGCACCCACTCGAGAAGTGCGACCTGGTCTCGGAGGCCCAGATTGCTCTCGAACGGGCGCTCCTTGGTCGAGTAGCGGGTGAAATCGAGGTAGCCGAGAGGGCCGAGCCGGTAGTTGAAACTGACGTAGAGCACCCGGCCGGTGAGGACGAAGCTCTCGCCCTGGCCGGAGAAGTCGCGGCTGGATCCGGCGCTGTACCCGCCGCCGTGGATGAAGACCATGACAGGCAGGAGCTCATCGGCAGGGGCAGGCGCTTGGACGTTGACCGTGAGGCAGTCCTCGTCGACCGGGGTGGAAGCGAGGCCGATCGGGGAGAGTCGCCTGACGGTCTGCGGCGCGATGGGGCCGTAGTCGTCGGCGTGGCGAACGCCCTCCCACGGGATGACCGGGCCCGGCGCGCGGAAGCGGCGTTCCCCGGTTGGCGGCGCGGCGTACGGGATGCCCCGCCAGGACCGCAGCGGACCGTCATGGATCCCGCGGATCACACCGCCGGTGACCTCGACGACCAGGCCGTCGTCGTTGGTCTCGACGGAGGTGCCAGCGGTGTTGCTCATCCCTGTCCTCCCTGCGCTCCCTCTGCTCCGTGCCGTCCGTCGCTCCACCCAACACCCCCTGGCCTGGCGCGGGTGGTGAGTGTCCAAATGAGGTTGCCTTTGGAGGATTCAGGCAGCATTATCTGGACTCTCGACGACTCCTGACGGAGCGCATCTCTCCGCGCGGCGCCGTGGACACTGTCAGCCGCAAGGACGACGATGAACGAATGATCACGGGGCCGCCATGACACTCGCCACGATCGCGCGCGCCGCCACGCGACCGGCGCGACGGGTGCGTCGAGTCATGATCACGACGGATCCTGATCGCTCCCGCCTCCGCTTCGCCCTCACGACGATCTCCACCCTCGTGGTGGTGGCGGTCGTGCTCTTCACCCTGGCCGCGGTCACGGGGCAGATCGTCACGGCGGCGATCCCGGGAATCATCCTGGGGATGATCGCGTCGACCGCGGTCCGCGAGAGTCGGCCGGGGCCGCGCACACTCACGATTCTGCTCCTTGCCCCCGCGTCGTTCGCGTCGATCACCATCGCGGCCTTGCTCAGCCCGGTGATGCTGATCGCAGACGCGGGATTCGTCGTCGTCTCCGTGCTCGTCGTCTTCGCCCGCGGTTTCGGGCCGCGCGGGCTTGCCCTGGGGATGCTCGCGTTCATGTCGTATTTCCTCGCGATCTTCATCAGGATCCAGCCCGCGCAACTACCCGCCGTGGCCGGAGCCCTGATCGTGGCGGCACTTCTGACGAGCGGCATCCGCTTCCTGGCGACGCCGCGGCACAGCGACCGCGATCTGCAGCGGCTGCTCGACTCGCTGGGCTACCGCGCTCGCAGGGTCGTCGGAGCGCTCCGCGACGGAGTCCAGGCCGGCGGATTCGACGAACGTCTCAGCCGAAGTGTGAGGTCGCGCGCGTCGTCATCGGCGTCGACAGCGACCGCGGTCGAGCACGCCCTCTCGGCTGCCGAGTCCTCCCTCGTCGACGGAATCGAGAACGACGAGCTTGCCGTGCGAGTGTTCGACTTCGAGCTCACGGTCGAGCGGTTGACCGAAGTCGTCGTGCGCGTGGTCCACGAAGGGAGCGCCACTCCCGTCCAACGGCGCGAACTCGCCGCAGGGCTGGGTCGTTTCGCGGCCGAGCTCCGCCGGCCGGTGCAGATGGCCCGGCAGGATCCTTGGGGTAGCGACAGTGCGGCCCTCCCTTCCGGCACTCCCGCCGACGTCGCCGCACCATCCGGTCGGGCGGCCGAGGGGCGCTGGGCCCGACTGGACCGGATTCTGGGCGCCGCGGAGCTCGCGTGGGACGGCGTCGCGCGGCGCGGAGCGCAGGGGCTGGGCGAGTCGGACGGCGCCGCCGCTGCGCGAGCCGAGGCCTCGCCCGGCGACCTCGACCTCGACCGCGAGCCCGACCCGTCGGCGCCGGTCGACCGCCTGGATGCATTCCGTGACCTCTGGCGCGTCGCCGTCCAGGTCGGCGTCGCGGCGGCGCTCGCCATCGCTGCAGGAACGGCGCTCTCCTCAACCCGCTGGTTCTGGGCCGTGATAGCGGCGTTCGTGGTCTACGTCGGGACGTCGTCACGCGGCGAGATCCTCACCAAGGGCTGGCTCCGAGTGCTTGGAACCCTCGGTGGCGTCGTCTTCGGGGTGCTCATCGCTGCGGCCGTCGGACACAACACGATTCTCGCGCTGGTCCTGATCGTCGTATCTCTCTTCTTCGGGTTCTACCTCAACTCGATCTCGTCGGCCTTCATGATCTTCTTCCTCACGACAATGCTCGCCCTGCTCTACGGCCTCCTCGGCGAGTTCAGCATCGCGCTGCTCCTGACACGTCTCGAGGAAACCGCCGTCGGGGCCGCGATCGGCGTGGGAGTTGCCTACGTCGTGTTTCCGACCCGCACCCGCGACGTGGCCCGGGAGAAGACGAAGGTCTTCCTGGAGACGCTGTCGGGGGCGCTCGAGTCGGCGACCTCCCGGCTCACCTCGGAGACGGTCGACGACTCTGTCCCGGCGCCGGATGACGCCCGACAACTCCGAACGACTTTCGACGACCTGCGAACGTCGGCGAAGCCGCTCACGCAACGGTTCATCGGTGCTTCGGACCGGTCCGGGTCACGCCGCACCCTGCAGATCCTCGGTGCCTGCGAGCACCACGGGCGCGTGCTGCTCAGGCTCGCCGACCGGTCCTCCGGGATCGCCGATACTCCTCTGCTCCGGAGGCTGCTCGAGGAGGCCTCGGCGACTGTTCGCGGCAACATCGACGCCCTCCGCGCGGGGCTCGACGGGCGGGTCTCGGACGTCACTGTGCATCCTGCCGCCTCGCTTCTCGACGAGTTCGAGGACAATGCCGACGCGCGCGCCTCGCCCCACCGTCTCCAGCTGATCGCGGCGTCGCGCAACCTGCGCGCCATCGACCTCGCCATCGACAACCGCGCGTCCGAACTTGGCGCGCGCTCGCAGGTTGCGCCCGCTTCCGCCCCCGAGTCCGCGTGACCTGCGTCCCCGACTCGGCCGCGCGACGCTAGCGGGCGCGGCGGTGCATGGCCAGGAGCTCGGACATCCGCTGGGCGAGAGCCGCCTGGCCGCGCCGCGTGCCGACCGCGAGACGGGTGAGCGGGATCCGCCCGCCGAGGGCGAGCGCAACGTCGCGCGGGAAGAGCAGCACGCTGCCCTGCCCGTACCGGTCGCGTAGCGACTCCACGGCAGCCCCGGACCGCGCCGAGCCAAACGCACCGTTCGCGACGACCAGGAGCCTGCTGGATCCGGCGGGCCCATATCGCGACGCAGCGAGGGCGAGCAGCCGCCCCGCCTCGTCCACACCATGAGGAGTCGACGCAGTGACGGCCACGAGCAGGTCGTGCGGGGCCTCGAGTGCGTCTACCCCGCCGGTGAAGGCGTGCGGCCCAAGATCGTGCAGCGCGAGCGAATCGTCGAGGGAAGCCACGTCGTCGCCGTTGGTCAGGCGCGCGCCGAGGTTGCCGCTGGAGTGGTCGTAGAGCACGGGCGCTCCCTCGAGCGAGTGGCGGACGCTCTCGAACACGAGGGCGGCGATGGT
>JAODMX010000015.1 GCA_025464735.1 Frondihabitans sp.
TCGTGCGGGCTCGAACTTCCTCGAAGACGACATCGTGCACGTGCCGATGGTGCGCCCGGCAGGCGCCGGTCAGACGCCGGCGGGCTGACCCCGTTCTGCTCGAATCGCTCGGAGCGTGAGGGCGGTCTCGACCGCGGCGCTGGCCGCCTCGGCTCCCTTGTCTTCTTTCGACGAGGGCAGACCCGCGCGGTCGAGGCCCTGCTGCTCGTCGTCGAGGGTGAGCAGACCAAAACCGACCGGCTTTCCGGTGTCGATGGCCACCCGGGTGAGGCCGGAGGTGGCAGCGTCCGAGACGTACTCGAAGTGCGGGGTGCCACCGCGGATGATGACCCCAAGAGCGACGACCGCATCGGCGCCGTTCTCCAGGGCGGCCTTGGCCACGACGGGCAGCTCGAAGCTACCGGGAACGCGAACGACCGTGGCCGTCGCACCCAACGATTCGAGGGTCCGCAGCGCGCCGGCGAGAAGGCCTTCGGAAATCGTGGTGTGCCAGGTACCGGCGACGACGGTGACCGCGAGGCCCGTCCCGTCGACGTCGCCTGCGGTGGGTGCTCCTTCGCCGCTCATGCGGTGACTCCTTCGGTAGCGTGGATGGGTGCGCTCGCGTCGAGCCACGAGATGAATTGGGCGATGGTGATGACCGGTACGCTCTCGCGGGCGCCCAACTCGAGCAGCCCGGGCAAGCGCATCATCTCGCCGTCGGGCGCAACGATCTCGCTGATCGCAGCGACGGGCCGGAGGCCGGCGGCGATCATCAGGTCGACAGCGGCCTCGGTGTGCCCGGCACGAGAACGGACGCCTCCCGGAACCGCACGGAGAGGCAGGATGTGCCCGGGGCGGTGCAGATCGCTTCGGACGGAGTCCGGATCGGCAAGCACGCGGAGAGTGTGGGCCCGGTCGTGGGCGCTGATTCCGGTGGTCACTCCGTGCGCCGAGTCGACGGTGACCGTGTAGGCCGTGCCGCGTTCATCTTCGTTGTGCTCGACCATCGGCGGCAGATCGAGGCGGTCGGCGATTTCGCCGGTGACCGGCGCGCAGACGAGCCCGGACGACATGCGCACGAGCCAGGCCATCCACTCCTGCGTCGCGAGCTCCCCCGAGAGCACGACGTCGCCCTCGTTCTCGCGCGACTCGTCGTCGGCGACGATCACGGGGCGACCGACACGCAGGTGGTCGAGTACGGTCTCGACGGTGTTGAGAACTGACGGATCGTTGCCACCGTGGTCTGCAACGGGTGCGGACATCAGAGACTCACCGTCGTGAGCGGGGACGCGTCGAGCGCGGCCGTGGCGATCTCGTCGATGCGCAGCATTCGCCGCACGTGGCGCGCCAGCACGTCGGTCTCGACATTGACGGGGTCGCCGACCACCTTGCCGCCGAGAGTGGTTGCGCTGAGAGTCTCGGGGATGAGCGATACCTCGAACCAGCCGTCCGCAGCCCCGGCCTCGCTGATGTCGCTGACCGTGAGGCTTACGCCGTCGACGGTGATGGACCCCTTGTCGACCAGGAGCGGGGACAGTTCCTTGGCGAGGCTGAAACGCAGCCGCCTCCAGGCGTCGCCGGGATGGATCTCGAGGAGCTCGGCCTGCGCGTCGACGTGCCCCTGCACGATGTGGCCACCCAGCCGGTCTCCGACGAGGGCGGCGCGTTCGAGGTTGACCGGGGATCCTTCGCTGAACCCTCCGATGGTGCTCATGACGAGGGTCTGCTTCATCACATCAGCGGTGAAGGTCTCGGCGTCGCTTTCGACGACCGTGAGGCAGACGCCGCTGACGGCGATCGAGTCGCCGTGCTTGACGTCGTCGACGACCTTGGGGCCGCGGACGGTCAACCGCACCGAGTCGCCGTTGTCGGCCACGTGGACCACGCTGCCGAGCTCTTCGATGATTCCCGTAAACACTGTTTTCTCCGGTCTGCTCTTACTCAGAGCTCCGGGGAGGGTCGGCCTTGGGCCGCCGCCCACGCGCTAGGGATGAAGATTGCGCGTGGGCACGCGCCACCTCCTATCCGGACTTTAACCGTCGGTACTGGAATCACACCAGTTCAGCCACCTCGCGACTTCGCGAGAGCGGACTCTCGAAAAGGCACGAAGCGGGTCGCGGACTATACCGCCGGTACAGATTTTCACTGACCCCGGAGCGCGTTGCTTATCTAAGACGGTAGCACCGCATTGTTTCGATCGGCTTACGCATTACGTCCGTTGACATTGCGCCGCCCGCGAACGCCCGTCGACGCCGCACTCGCAGGCTTCCGGGCGATTTTGCGCCCGGTCACTCGACGATAAGGCCGACGTGCCGAGCCAAGGCGGGAGCCAGCAAAGTCAGCTGAGCGTCGTCGATAACCACTCCGCGGAGTCCTTCCAGACCCGAAACGCCATCGAACGTCGACGAGCGCAGATCAAACGACGACAACCTGGCCCGAGTGACGTCGAGCGAGCCGATCCGGCAGTCGATCAGCGCAACCCGATCGGCCACGACGCCGCCAAGGTCGAGTTCGCCGATGCTGCAGGACTCGATGACCACATCGTGCAGCGTCGACTCCCGAAAGTTGAGGTAGTCGATCTTGCCGCCCTCGAGTCGCACCGACTGCAACTCCGAGTCGAAGATCTCGGCCGAGCCCCAGCGCGGCCTGTCCACCCGCACGTCGCGCCAGGTGGTGCGCGGGGCGCTGAGAGCCGGCGCGAAGGAGTCGATGATCACCGACTCGATGAACCGGGACCCCCGGAGTTTCGCCCCGCCGAGAACGAGTCGCTCGAGCGAGCACTCGGTGAACGACGAGCCCTCCAGATCGACATCGGTGAGGTCGGCATCGGCGAGGAGCTCGGCATCGTGCGACTGGCGAGAGCCAAGGAGGTCGGCCCTGACCTCCTCGAGCTCCTGCGGATCGACCACATCGAGGCGAGGAGCCTCGACACCCTGTGAATACTTTTTCGCGCGTGCCATGCCAGAACGGTACCGTCGAACCATGACACTCCCCGTGCTGCTGATGCTCGTTCACGACGCTTCGGGCGTCCGCTCTGTCGTTCCTCAGGATCCGGGGGCACCTCAAATCTCTGTGCTTGACCTCGGCATCACGCGGGGCGACGGCATCTTCGAGAGCGTCGGGGTCGTCGACGGGCGGCCGCAGGCGCTCGAACCGCACCTTCGGCGCCTGGCGAAGTCGGCCCGCCTGCTCGACCTCCCCGCCCCCGACCTCGATGTCTGGCGTTCGGCCATCCTGCAGGCGATCTCACTGGCGGGGCCGGACGCCGAGGGCACGGAGCTGCTCGTCAAGGTGATCCTCACCCGGGGAATCGAGGGTGGAGACGCTCCGACCGGCTGGGTGCACGTGTTCGACTCGGGCAGCTACGCGGCAGAGCGCGACAACGGGATCGCGGTGGTGACACTGGACCGCGGGTACCGGAGCGACGTCGCCGAGACGTCGCCCTGGCTCCTTCAGGGTGCCAAGACGCTGTCCTACGCGGTCAACAAGGCGGCACTGCGTGAAGCCGCGCGCCGCGGCGCCGACGACGTGATCTTCGTCAGCACCGACGGGATCGTCCTCGAGGGGCCGAACTCGACTGTGATCGCGCTGATCGACGGCGTCTACGTCACGACTCCGTCCGATCTCGGGGTGCTCGAAGGCACGACGCAGGCGGCGTTCTTCGCCGACGTCGAGTCGCGGGGCGCTGAGACCGCTTACCGCGCCATCACGGTCGACGAGCTCCACGCGGCCGACGCGCTCTGGCTCGCGTCGAGCGGCCGCCAGATTGCGCCCGTGGTCACGCTCGACGGCGAGCCTGTGGCACAGGATCCCGCGCGCACCGTCCCCGAGCTCGCACACCTCCTCGCCCGCTAGGGAGCTCGCCGGCCGCTCCGCACGCTACCTGAGGCTGCTTCGCCCGCCAATCGGACTCAGAACCACGCCGCGCGTTGGTTCCTAGTCCGATTTACGGGCGACGTCCTCTTCGACTGGGAGCAAGTGCCGATGGCGGCGCCATCGGTGCGAGCGACAACGCCGCAGATGACTCGTTCAAGCCCCGATCAACACTCGATGACGTTGACGGCTAGGCCGGCAGCCGACGTCTCCTTGTAGTTCGACGACATGTCGACGCCCGTCTGGCGCATCGTCTCGATGACGGTGTCGAGGCTCACGAAGTGGGCGCCGTCGCCGAGGAGTGCGAGTCGCGCCGCCGAGACTGCTGTGCCCGACGCGATGGCGTTGCGCTCGATGCACGGCACCTGCACGAATCCACCGACGGGGTCGCAGGTCAGGCCGAGGTGGTGCTCCATGGCGATCTCGGCGGCGTTCTCGATCTGGTGGGGTGTCCCGCCGAGCACGGCCGTGAGCCCGGCAGCCGCCATCGAGGCTGCGGTGCCGACTTCGCCCTGGCAACCGGCCTCGGCTCCGGAGATCGAGGCGTTGCGCTTGTAGAGCGAGCCGACGACGGCTGCGGTTAAGAGGTAGTCGCGTTGGAGTCGCTCGCGCGGGATGCCGAGGAACTCACCCGCGTAGTGCCCGACCGCCGGGATGATGCCGGCTGCGCCGTTCGTCGGCGCTGTAACGACTCGGCCACCGGCGGCGTTCTCTTCGTTGACGGCGAGCGCGTAGGCCTGCAGCCACTGCGCGGGCAGGTCTCCGCCGGCCTCGTCGCCGCGCAGCCGGGTCGCGACATCGTGGGCACGCCGGGGCACCTTCATCCAGCCCGGAAGAACTCCGGTCGCGGCCAGGCCGTGCTCGATGCAGGATTCCATCGCGTCCCATCGCTCTGCGAGACCCCTGGTGACCACGTCGGCGCCGTGCAGCGCGCACTCGTTCGTCCAGGCGATCTCGGCGATGCTGACACCGTCACGGTCGCAGAGGGCAAGTAACTCGGCGGCCGTCGCGAATCCGAGCGGGGCTTCCCTCGCGGGGAGGGCACGATCCTCGTCGCCCTCGCGCACCACGAAACCTCCGCCGACCGAGAAGTAGACCTGTCGCAACAGGCTGGCGCCCGCCTCGTCGAACACCACGAAACACACGGCGTTGGGGTGCTGCGGGAGTCGGGTGAGCGGCGCAAGACGGCGGTCTCCCGGCGCGAACG
>JAODMX010000027.1 GCA_025464735.1 Frondihabitans sp.
GACGACGCCGATGTCGACAGGGCCGTCACCATGGCGATCCGGGCGTCCTTTGGACACAGCGGTCAGATGTGCACCGCGGGGAGTCGCCTCTTCGTCCAGCACACGATCAAAGAGGAGTTCACCCGCCGGTTCCTTGAGGCGGTGAGCCGCGTCAAGGTGGGCGCCGGTGACGAGGGCGGAGTGACGGTCGGGCCGGTTGCCTCGGCGGAGCAGTACAGCAGGGTCCTCGAGTACGTCGGCATCGGCATCGACGAAGGGGCAAAGCTCCTCGCCGGTGGTGCACGCGTTGATCGGCCCGGGTACTTCATCGCTCCGACCGTGTTCGGCGACGTCGACGGCGGCATGCGGATCGCGCGCGAGGAGATCTTCGGCCCCGTCGTCGGTATCCAGACGTTCACGTCGGAGGACGACGTCATCGCGCAGGCGAACTCGGTTGAGTTCGGCCTGGCCGCCGGCGTCTGGACGAGTGACCTCGGTCGGGCGCACCGCGTGGCCGCTGCTCTCGAGACCGGCACCGTGTGGGTGAACACATACAACGCGTTCGACGGCGCCATCGCCTTCGGAGGCGTCAAGCAGTCCGGCTTCGGCCGCGAGCTCGGAGACGAAGGGCTCGAGGTCTTCACCGAGCTGAAGAACATCGTGGTGGTTCCGTGATCGACGGAGACGAGCGGCGCGGTCCGGAGGCCGCACGGCGCGCCACGCCGGGCTCGGAGCTCTACCGTCACTTCAACTCGGCAGGGTGCGCGCTCCCTACGCTCGACACTCTGACGACCGTCGTCGAGCACCTCCGGCTCGAGGCTTCCGAGGGCGGCTACGAGGCAGCCGCGGCTGCCGCCGACCGGATCAGCTCCGTCTACGACGGCGTCGCCCGGCTCGTCTCTGCCCTGCCCTCCGAGATCGCTCTTTTCGACTCCGCGAGCACAGCGCTGCGCGCTCTCGTCGACGCGTGGGCGTTCGTTCCCGGCTCGCACGTCGTCGTCGCGCGCTCCAGCTACGTCAGTCACGCCCTTCACCTGATGCAGCTGGTTCGCAACCACGGCCTCACACTGGACATCGTGGACAACGCGTCCGACGGCTCCATCGACCTCGACAAGTTGGATGCGACTCTCGCCGGGCTCGACGGTGCGCCAACGCTGCTCTCGGTGGCTCATGTCCCCACCTCGTCGGGGCTCGTCGAACCGGTTTCCGCGATCGGTCGACTGGCGCGCAGGCACGGCGCCACCTACCTCGTCGACGCGACTCAGTCGGTCGGTCAGATTCCCCTCGACGTCGACGAGATCGGCTGCGACGCTCTCGTCGGTACGGGCCGCAAGTTCCTCCGCGGGCCCCGCGGCACCGGCTTCGCGTATGTGCGCGCTGCGTCCTCCGACGTCTTCGTCAGTCTCGTACCCGATGTGCGAGGCTCCGTCTGGGAGAGCGAGGGGCACTGGAGCACCAGCTCCGCAGCGATCCGCTTCGAGAGCTGGGAAAACTCCGTCGCCTGCCGCCTCGGCCTCGGAACAGCGATCGACAGCGCGCTCTCCGCCGGGATCGAGAACATCGGCGCGTCACTGGCCCAGTCGGCCGATCGCACCCGGACCGGTCTCGCCACCATTCGCGGCGTCAGGATCCAGGATCCCCTCGCGGCAACATCCGGCATCGTGACGTTCAGCCTCGACGGGGTGGCGGATCGCACCGTCGTGAGTGAGCTCCGTGCCCGCGACGTTCGAGTCACGAGCGTGCCCGCGACGCACGGCCAGTGGGATCTCGGAGCGCGGAACACGCCGGGTGTGGTCCGCGCCTCCACTCACGTGTACAACTCCAGCGCGGACGTCGATGCGCTGCTGGAAGGTGTCCAGGACATTGCACTCATGGCCGGAAGCGGGAGACTCGTCGGATGACCGCCTTCGACTCCGACGTGATCGTCATCGGCCTCGGGATCCACGGGACGTCGACCGCCTATGAACTGGCTCGCCGCGGCGTCTCCGTGATCGCCCTCGAGCAGTTCGAGAAGGGCCACACGTCGGGATCGTCCCACGGGGCGACCCGCATGATCCGTCACGCCTACCCGGATCCCGTCTGGAACCCCCTCGTCGAGGGGGCCTTCGACGGCTGGCGGCGCTGGGCCGACGATGCCGGCGACGACTTCGTCACGACGACGGGCGGCCTTTTCGCGGCCGACGGGGCCGGACGACTCCAGGGGCCCGGCTGCGTCGCCGTCGAGCCGAACCAGTTGGCTAGCCACTTTCCCTCCCTTCGGCTGCCCGGCGACCACTTCGGTGTGTTCGACCCGTCGGCGGGCGTCGTCGCCGCCGCCCGCGCGCTCGAGTACGCGAGTGAACGAGCCGCCACCTTCGGAGCATCACTCAGCTACGGCGAGTCGCTCACGTCCTGGGCCCGAGATGGCGAGGGCATCGTCGTCGAGACGAGCCACCGGACCGTACGGGCGAAACGCCTCGTGCTCGCCGCCGGCCCGTGGACCGCCAAGCAGGTGCCCGAACTGGCGTCGGCATTCGAGGTGTGGCGCATCGTCACCCTGGCCACACAGCCCGGACAGCCCAGTGCTACCCCGCCGCTGCTCGGCACGTTCTCGCTGGACCGACCCGAAGGGCTCGTGTTCGGGATCCCGGAGACCCCCGACCAGGGGTTCAAGATCGGAATCGATGCCGGTCCGGTTTGGGATCCCGACGTGCCGAATCCACCGCCGACGCCCGACGAGATCCGAGTGCTCGACGAGCTCATGACGAGCCTCGTTCCCGGCATCGACACCAGAGGCGCCACCGCCACCGCGTGCCTCTACACGATGACAGCGGACCGCCGGTTCGTGGTCGGAGCGCTGCCCCACGACGACCGCGTCATCGTCGCGGCGGCCTGCTCGGGCCACGGGTTCAAGTTCGGCCCGGCGATCGGCGAGGCTGCAGCGGATCTGGCTCTCGGAGTCGATCGGCATGATCTCGACTTCCTCTCACCGGCGCGCCCGCTCGCCGCCTCCTGACTCCGCACCCCCGACCGAAGGACTCCCCATGGAACAGATCGACATCAGCATCCCGATTCACGAGCAGATGCTGCACTGGGGCCGCCGCCCCACCTACGAGATCGTCGAATCGCGTGCCAATGGGGATCCCTCCGACGTCAGCCGCTGGCTGATCGGTGCCCACACCGGAACCCACATCGACGCCCCCTCCCACTTCGTCGACGGCGGTGCCAGCGTCGACCAGATCGACCTCGAGTCCACCGTCGGCCCGGTTCGCGTGCTCGATCTCCGCTCGGTCGAGTCCGAGATCACCGCGGAGGATCTCGAGGCCGCCGGGCTGGGTGACGCCCGTCGCGTCCTGTTCAAGACCCGGAACTCGACCGACGCCCTGACCCGCAACGAGAAGTCCGAGACCTGGGTGGGCCTCGGCCCGACGGGGGCCGAGCTGCTCGTCGAGCGAGGCGTCCTGTTCGCCGGCAACGACTACATGACCATCGAAGCACCCGCGCACACCGTCGAGTGGCCTACCCACGTGATCCTCTGCACCGCCGGCATCGTGATCCTCGAGAACGCCGACCTCGCCGAGGTCGAAGCGGGCGACTACCAGATGGTGTGCCTCCCGGTTCCGTTCGAGGGGATGGAGGCCGCTCCGGCTCGGACCGTGCTCTTCGCCCTGCCGACAAAATGACGCTCGCTGTCGCGCTCGCCGCGCCCCACGAGGCAGCCGTGGCTGCCGCCCGGGCAGCCGTCGAGGTCGGAGGCAACGCGCTCGACGCAGCGCTCGCCGCTGCGGCGGTGCTGACGGTGGTCTATCCGCACCAGTGCTCGCTCGGGGGCGACCTTGTCGCTCTGATCGAGCACGACGGGGTCACGCGCGCCGTCGTCTCCGTCGGAGCCGCACCGAAAGCCATCGATCCGGCGCGTCTCGCGGAAGAACCACGCATGCCTCGTCAGGGTGCCGACACGGTCACAGTGCCCGGCGTCGTCGCGGGGTGGCAGGCGATCGCCCGACTCGGCGCCCGGCTCCCCCTGGCCTCCGCGCTGACACGCGCCGCGTCACTCGCCGACGCCGGTACAACCGTGTCGAAGGGACTCGGCCGCGCCCTCCGCGACCGCCGAGCCCACGTCCTCGCCGACGCCGGCCTCCGCGAGATCTTCACGCGTGACGGCGAACTGCTCGCCGACGGCGACGCCCTCCCCCAACCGGCCCTCGCCCGCACGCTGCGTCGTCTGGCCGCCGATCCGGACGACTTCTACCGCGGCGAGACGGCCGCTGCCCTCGTCGACCGGATTCGTGGCCTCGGCGGCAGTATCGACACGAGTGACTTCGCCGATCACGAGGCCGAGGTCACCGCTGCCGTGACGCGAAGGATCCGGGGCGTGGCCTGGTCGGTCGCTCCCCCGCCTTCGCAGGGCGTGGTGCTTCTCAGCATCCTGCCCGTGAGCACCGTCGACGCGCCCACGGCTTCGCTGGTCGCCGCCTACACGGCCGCCGCCGACTCTCGCCGACGTCACCTCGGCGACCCTCGCGGCGGAACAATCGACACGTCGGCGCTCCTCGGCGAGGCAAGCTCCTCGTCTGCCGGGGAGCCACCCCGGCCCGGGCATGCTCTCGGCGACACCGTCGCCATCACGGCGCAGGACAGCGACGGCACCGTCGTCAGCCTCATCCAGAGCGTGTACCAGTGGTTCGGCTCCGGGATCCTGGATCCTGCGACGGGGATCGTGCTACACAACCGCGGCTCAGCCTTCAGCACGGATCCGTCACACCCGGCGCACATCGGTCCCGGCCTGCGGCCACCGCACACGCTCTGCCCACTTCTGGCCACGAGCGACGACCTCACCGTGGCGTTCGGCTGCCAGGGCGGAAGCGCGCAGCCCTGGATCCTTGCCCAGATCGCGGAGGCGCTTCTCGACCCCTCTGCTGATCCCGCCGAAGTCCTCAGCCGGCCGCGGTGGGTCGTCGGCGCGCAGGATCTCGGCCACTCCGAGACGACGGTCGTCGCCGAGCCCGGACGGGACGACGCAATCGCGGCGGGGCTGGCGCAGGGGCTCGGCGTCGACCTCCACGACCGCCTGATCGACGAGGCCGGCCACGTCCAGATTGTGCGACGACACCACCGTCGCGACATGCCGTTCGACACGGCCAGCGACCCGCGCGCGGACGGCCTCGGCGTCGTCATGACGGCGGCCGCCTCGCCCGCACCCCGATCCTCTTCTGAAGGAGAACGATGAGTCACCCCGTCCACGTGTCTGCCACACCCCCGGCGGCCGCGGCCGCGCCCCATCAGCTTGACCCGTTGACGCCCGCCGAGATCCAGCAGGTCATTGCGCTGGTTCGGGCCGACAGCCGCGCGGGCGACGAACCGCGTTTCTGGGGCATCGCCCTCGACGAGGAGCTCGCCCGGCAGCGCCCTGTCGGCTCACCTCGCCCCGTCCGGCTGGCCGTGATGAATCCGGCCGCGCACACGGCGTGGGAGATCACGGCGTGGACGGCCGCGGGCTCGGCGGCTGCAACCCTGCACGCGTGGACGCCTGTCGACTCGCGCCGCCCCGGTGTCTCGTCCGAAGAGGCGCGCTCGGTCGCCGGAGCCGTCCGAGCGGACGCGGGCGTCCAGGCTGCTCTGGCTGCGCGCGGCATCACCGATCCCACGAAGGTCTGGGTCGATCCGGAATCCATCACCGGATTCGAGCCGGAAGACCTCGCCGACCGGCGTCTGTCGTGGGCGACCCTCTGGTATGTCGAGGGCCCGGAGGACAACGGCTACTCGCGACCCATCGCCGGTCTCGTGCCGATCGTCGACCTCGAGACCCTCGAGGTCGTGCGGATCGAGGATCACGGAATTCTGCCCCTGCCTCCCGAGGTGGGCAACTTCACCTCGGGAACCTGGGGGCCGGACCGCGAGGTCGCCGACCTTGCGATCACCCAGCCCGGTGGTCCGGGATTCGAGGTCGACGGGCATCTCGTGACCTGGCAGAACTGGTCGTTCCGCATCGGCTTCAGCCACCGCGAGGGTCTCGTGCTCCACGACATCCTCTACACGGATCAGGGCAGGACCCGCTCCGTTCTGCGCCGCGCCGCCGTCAACGAGATGTACGTGCCCTACCTCGACCCCGATCCGACCGCCTACCGCAAGAACTTCTTCGACTGGGGCGAGTACGGCGCCGGTCCTCTCACGTCGTCGCTGCAACTGGGCTGCGACTGCCTCGGCGAGATCCGCTACTTCGACGCTCACGCGATCGACGGGAACGGGGAGGTACTCACGATCGCCAACGGCATCTGCCTGCACGAAGAAGACGACAGCGTGCTGTGGCGGCACGTGAACACACGCACGGGCGTTCCCGAAGTGCGTCGCTCACGGAAGCTCGTCATCTCGGCGTTCGCGACCGTCGCGAACTACGACTACGGCTTCTACTGGAGCCTTC